>JAIRXT010000110.1 GCA_031268125.1 Treponema sp.
AATGGTTAAAATGAGAATTGCTGATTGCTGGCACGTATTGACCCCGGCAGAGCGGAATGATACGATATAAAAACGTGATCAGGTCCTGTAGCTCAGTGGATAGAGCGGCCGCCTCCTAAGCGGCAGGTCGGCCGTCCGATTCGGCCCAGGATCAAGCAGAAAAACGCTGTCATACCGATGGCAGCGCCCCATTACTGCCTTCAAAAAATAGTGAAAGATGTAGTACCCGCGGGAACAATACTATTTGACCATTTTTAGGGCCGCACATAGGGATCGCCAAAACCCAGGGCTTTAACCTTCTCCCTGGTCCGGGCCAGTTCCTTCTGATCAACCGCCGGGATCACTACCCGCGTCAAGTTCTGGTGATATTCATAAAGCGGACTAAACCCCTCCTGCTCAAGGGCCGCATAAGCGGCGGCGGCATTTTTTTGCTCACGGAAAGCCCCCACCTGAATGGTATAACCGGAGGCACGCGTTTCCGCGCCGGCGCCGGAAATATCAGCAACAGGAGTGAGGCCGGAACCGCCGGTACCGCTCATTATCAACACCACGGTATTACCTTCTCCCGCGGCAGTCTCATCAGGGGACAGAACCGGCGGTATCCGGGGAAATTCCGAAAAACTTGAAGGTCCCAGGGAATCATCCGTATCAAATTGACCAAAAACAATTACGGGACGGTCCGATACGGACAGCGCCGTATCTTCCACAGGATTCGCCGCGGCAGCGGGCCGGCCCGTGTTATCCACGAATTCCATCGCAACAACGGGCGTATTATCCGCAGGATTTATCACAGCAACTGACCGATTCGTATTATTCACCGGTTCCGCTGCGGCCGCAGGGGGAAGGGCCCTGTTATCAATCGTGCCGGGCTGCGAAGACACGGGGGAAGACAACCGTGAGGCATCCCCCGCCTGATAATCCGGCCCGCTGTTCAACTGAATTCTGGTTTCGCCGGCATTGGAGAAAACCGTCTGGTAATTGATCAGGAGATGGGGCCGTGTTCCGGCCAGGGTCAGAGGGATCCGTTTTTGTTCGTTTTCTTCAACGGCAAATTCCAAATCGTACCAGTTTTTTTCCTGATTCAGAACAAAACCCAGAGTAATTTGACGCTCAGGATAGTTGATTTCAAAAATATCCCCCTCCTGGTTGATACTGCCCAGCATCCCTTCATCATCTCTGGAAATTCTGGTCTGATTCAAAGAGGCCCCGCTTTCTTTGAAAGTCAGGATCGATATAGTTTGGTTTTCCTGGAATAAATCCGTTTGTGCTGTTTCACCTTCGGAGGAACTTTGAGCGGCTTCGGCATTCTGGGCCTCCGCTCCCTTTCGCAATTCCTGGGTTTCCAAATCCAGAGACGAGGTCCCCGCCTCATCATGAACCAGAGCAATATCGACAGAAGTATAATATCGAATCTCCCCAAGGAGATGATCTTTTTTTTCTGCCCTGACCTGGTTTATAATTTGAGGGGTAATGGGTACCCGTACCGCTTCTTTATACAACTCCCCCAAACGCCCGGCTTCTTCTTCCCAATCGACAATGCCGGAATCAACACTGTTGCCGCTATTGTTGGCAGATGAAGAGGACGCTCCCGTTGTTTTACATGCAAAAAAAAGGGCAGCTATTACACAAAGTAAAAAAAACCCGGCAAAACGTTTCATCTGATACCTCCTGGTATCGTTCCGCTTTTCGCGGAGGCAGTCTCAGACTGCCCAATCAGATGCAACGCCCTCCCTTCGTTGTCTATGTAATATAATGTATGGTCTGCCCTTATATTTGTCAATCTTACGCATTCTTTGTGTATCCGTTGCGGTCCCGCTGAATATCCGCGCCGGGCTGTATGTTTTTTCATACTTTTTGAGCTGTCCGCCGGTATCACCGGGACACACGGCCTCACATCATCATTGGACTTGTTCGATAACGAAAGGTTATCGAACAACTCTATTATAAAAACAAGGCCAATTCCGCTTGTTTTGCAGAATTGGCCCTGTTTGTTGTTTAGAGCGGCGTTTTACCGGACGGAGGTTTTATCACCATAAAACTGCTTCCATTTGGCAATGCGTTCATCAATGATGGCCTGACCGCCTGAATTCATTAAATCCCGGTAACCGGCATTCCAGACAGCATCAAAGTTGGCGGCAGAAGCGGTAATAGACTGGGCAAAGAGGGCGTTCCGTTTATCCTTGATTATCTGGGCCATGCCCGATTCAGAAGCAATTTCACCAACAATAGGACGGCCCATGATCCGGCGGGGTTCAGCGGAAGCGTAATAACCGGCTTCAATATAGCTTGAATCAATGCCGGTATAGGCAAGCGCCATAGACTTAATGGTGAGATCGAGGGTAGGCATCTTGATACCGTTGATGGTGAGGGTATAGTCGACATTGTTCGGGGAGTTCTGTATCTTGTCCCCGGCGGCTGTTATGGTCTGCACCGCGCCGCTGCTTGTGGTTGTGTGGGTTACGCCTTCTTCACCAAACTGGAGGAAGCCGAGGTTTTCCTGTTTGGTGATCCAGTCCAGGTACAAAAGACCGGCGATGGGATTTTTATTGGACGCGGGAAAGAACAGGTTAACACCGGTCAAGGTGTATCCGTATTTCTGCGCCATACCTGCATCGTCCTTGAAAGGGGTAATGGCGATATAATCAGCATCCGAGCCCGCCAGTTTTTTCATCGCCGCAAGGATGCTGTCATTGCCGTTGCGCCAGGGATAATCCCAGTTGTGGATAAAGGCGCCGATATAGCCGGATTTTAACAGATTGTCTTCCGTGGTATCGCCTTCGCCGTAAAGGGCAAAATCTTTCCAGGTAAGATTTTCGTTGTACCACCTGTTGAGGACCCGGGCGGCAGATTTTGCCGCTGTTTCCCCGGCCACGGAACTGGGGCGTGCAAGGTTGTAGTCATCAATACTGTAAACAAAAAAATCCCTGTCATTAATATTGCCGGGAATAAATGACTGAAGAAGATGTTCCGCACGCCAGCCCACGTCAAAACTGTGGGAGAAGGGGATCATCATTCTGGCGTTGGCCCCCAGGAGGGTACCGGCATTATCCCGAAAGGCTACAAGGGCCTTGTAAAACGCATCCAGGGTGGTAGGAACCGGGATATTGAGTTTTTTAAGCCAATCCTCACGGATAAAGGTATTGATACGGGTAGGATTGGACATTTTAGCCATAATTCCCCATAAATTACCGGTAACAGGGTCCAAATTGTAATTGATACATTCATCCCCAAGCCATTCCCAAAGACTGGGGAAAAACTCCTGGTACCTGTTGACATAGGGATTAAGGTCGGTTACTCCGCCCATGTTGGCATAGGACTGTATTGTCGCGTAATTGTAGGTAACACAAATGTCAGGAGCCGTCCCCGCGGCAAGCATATTATTAAGCTCATCAACTTCTGTCCAACGGGGCACCGGCTTAAAGATAACCTGGACATTGTGATCCCGCAGCATACCAGCCTGAATCCATTTGGTGTAGAAGTTGTCTTCCGGCTTCGATCTGCCGCCGTCAAGCCCGCGGTCGAATACTTCAACGGTTATCGTCTGGGTTTGCCTGAACCGGTATATTCCGTTTACCTGTTCAAGACCAAGCTGATTGAGGGTAGAACTCCCCGCAGGCGCCGCCGTTGTTCCGGATCCGGCTGTTCCACCGCCGCTGCCTCCACTCGAACTCTGCCGGCCGCCGGCGAATGCCGAAAAGGCAACTGCGGCAATCATCAAAACTGCAAACAATTTTCTCATTTCTTTTCCTCCGGTAAAATTTTTTGAAGTTTTACCTCTTTTTGTTTTCGCTCCCCTACGGGAACGATTATGCCTATTCTTTAACCGCACCAAGGGTAGCGCCGGTTATAAAATATCTTTGCAGCCAGGGATACACGACAAGAATAGGAACGGTAGCAAACATAACCGTAGCGGCCCGCAGTGTTTCACCAAGGCCCGGCGTAGTAAAACCTTCGTTCTGGGATGCCTCAAGACTGTTGGTACTGTTGAGAATGTTGTATAGCAAAAGCTGAATGGGAAAGAGATCCCTGTTTTTTACATACATAAGGGCGTCGGAAAAACCGTTCCACCGGCCCACGGCGTAAAAAAGGGCCAGGGTCGCAAGTACCGGCGTCGAAAGCGGCAGATAAATCTTCAAGAGTACTTTTACCGGCCCCGCCCCGTCGATTTCCGCGGATTCGCGGAGGCTGTCGGGAATACCTAAAAGAAAGCTTTTCATAATGATCATGTTGAACACAGATAGGCAGTTGGGAATTATCAACACCCAGACGGTGTCGAGCATTTTGAGGGAACGCAGGAGCAGGTAGGTAGGAATCGTACCCGCTCCAAAATACATGGTGATAATCATGATGGTATTGATAATTTTTCTGCCCTTGAGCTGATCATAAATAAGCGGATAGGCGCAGATTGTTGTCATGGCCAGCGAAAGAAGGGTACATACAACGGTAAGGATACCCGTATAAAGCAGGGACCATGTATAACGGGCATCGTTGAGAATCGTTTTATAGGCGTCAAAATTCAGGCCGACCGGTATCAGCGTTACCTCGTTCATGACCAGGGCTTCGGCGCTTGACAGGGAGCGGGCCAGCATATTCACCAATGGCAAAAGGCAGACAATAATAAGCACAAAACAGATACAAACGACTATCCAATCGCCAAGGGTAACCGGGTTTGCGCTTAATGTTTTAGTATTGTTTTTCATATACCGCTCCTACCAGATTCCCCGTTCACCCATTTTTTCCGCCAGCACATTTGCCGACAGAACAAAGATCAGCCCTACTATTGACTGGAAAAGGCCGACGGCGGTAGCAAGGGAAACCCGCATGGCCTTAATACCGTAGTTATACACAAATATCGACAGGACATTAGAAACATTGCTTACCAGGTCATTCCTTAGCGTATACGGGCGGTCAAATTCAGAACCGAGGATGCGGCCCAGGCTCATAATCAACAGGACGATGATCGTGGCCTTTAAGCCGGGGAGGGTGATATGCCATATCTTCCGCCAGCGGCCTGCGCCGTCCACGGTGGCGGCTTCGTACAGTTCCGGGTTTATGCTGGTAATGGCGGCAAGGTAGATAATGGTATTCCAGCCGATGCTCTGCCATATCCCCAGGAAGATATAGGTGAAAACCCAGTGTACCGGCTCATCAAGAAAATGAACCGGCGCAAGGTCTATTCTGCCCAATATAATATTGACAAGCCCCTGGGTCGGAGGGTTGGGGGCAAAAAGGCGGAGGGCCAGACTCGAAATAATGATCCACGAAAGAAAGTGGGGCATGTAGGCAACCGTCTGGGTAATGCGCTTAAAAAGCCTGAAACGGAGTTCATTAAGAATTATCGCCAAAATAACGGGGGCGGGGAAACCCAGCACAAGATCAAGCAAATTCAGCATGACGGTATTGCGCAGGGCATACAGGAAATCCCGGTTTTGAAACACCTGGATAAACCACTGGAAGCCGTGGTTGTCCGCCCAGGGCACCTCCCAAACAGGTTTTAAAAAGTTATTCTGTTTGAACGCAATAAGGATATTCACCATTGGCGCGTAACGGAAAACTAAAAAGAACACGATGGGAGGCAGCAATAACAGGTACAAGGCCCCATAGCGCCTGAGATAAATCCAAAAACGCTGCTTTCCGGTCAATGCCGGTTTTACAGACTGAGTTATTTGCATGTAAATATGATATAGCGTTTTTTCCGGTTGTATATTCTCCAAACTTCAAAAGATTAGGTATAAATTATATATTTTAAAAATGCCGCTTTTTTTGAATATCAAGCTTAAAACGGCGGCTGGAAAATAATAGACAATTCCTGACTATCGGGTTATTCTTGTTTTTATGGAACCGTATCCGGGAAACAAACCCGGCGTTTTATTTACAGAAGAGGAGAGCCTTTTCCCGGTTATCAACTACCTGGTATACCGGGAATGTCATCCGTGGTGGGTTATTAAAAAACACCCGGTAGACAGGTTTGATATGACCTATGTAATCCAGGGCGGAGCACGGTATGTCATCGACGGGACGTCTTATGAGCTTACGCCGGGGGACCTGCTCTGCCTTAGAGAAGGCACACTAAAGGAAGCGGCTACCTACAGCAAAAATTTTATGCACTGCTTTTCCGTCAATTTTGAACTACGGGATATTCGGAATCAGGCTGTATTTCTTCCCTTTCCCCAATTCAGCCGTATCGGCATACTTCCCGATCTTATCCAGCATTTCCAAGAACTTGTACATATTTCACTTGTCCGGCAGCCCGGCTATATGCTGAAATGCGCGGGGCTTTTGCTCCTTATTTTACACCGTATATATGAATTAACCGTTCTGAATATAGGCGCGGATGTAAAAGACAGCAGAATACAAAATATTATCAGGTATATCGTACAGCATTACGCGGAACAACTTAGCGTCCGCTGCCTTGCCGATAAAGCAAAGCTGAACCCCGCGTACCTGGGGGCGCTTTTCAAGAAGGAAACAGGGGAATCGATACATCAATATATTGCGAAAATCAGGGTACGAAACGCCAAAAACATCCTAAGCGCCGGCGGATACCGCGTGTCGGAAGTGGCCGAACAGTGCGGTTACTGCGACATATACCACTTTTACAAGCAATTCAAAACCATTACCGGGAAAGCGCCTTCGCGGTATTTGCCCCACAATAAGTGATTAGAATTGCAACAAGTCCATTGACTTTTTCCTGGAAAAGTGCCATAGTATGGGAAGGTAGCCTATATCTACCTTTAGGGCGCTTAACCTTCGGGTTATTCGACCCTGTATAATCCGGGTAAACGGCCGGATTATTGGGCCCCCCAGTTTCCCTCCCATGGATAAGGGGGGCCTTTTTTTGCCCTTTTACCGGTAGTTTTGGAACAAGCTTATTTGACAATTTTTTCGCGGGGCAGGTATTTTTGCAGAATTTCCCGCAGCTCACCCAGAATAATCGGCTTGGCAAGAAAATCGTCCATCCCCGCCTGCAGGAATTGTTCCCGGGCCCCGGACAGGGCATTCGCCGAAAGCGCAATGATAATCATGGCGGCGAAACGGCCGCCCAGGCTCCTGATTGCCCGGGTAGTATCCAGCCCGTCCATGCCGGACATCATGTGGTCCATAAAAACAATGTCGTAACCGGCCTGCTTTACCTTTTCAATGGCTTCTTTTCCGCCGGCGGCGGTATCTGTACTAATGCCGTACTGTTCCAGTAAACCCTTGGCCACCACAAGGTTTACCGGGTTATCGTCAACTACCAGCATCCTGGAATTTACAACCTTAAAGGCGGCCGCCGCTCCCTCTCCGGTTTTTGTATGCCGGATTCGGTAATCTTTTTTCCCGTTCAGCACATCCGCCAGGGCGCTTACCAGAACGGGCCGGTTCAGCGAATTCGGTATAAGGCTGTCGTATTTTTCCGATGCCTCCTTGAGGAGCACAAATTTTAAATTAATATTACCCTGATATTCCGTAAACTTGTCCTTGCCGGAACTGTCAAGAAAAATATGGGTAAAGCCGCCGGCCCCTATCAGCTCCCGGATTCTGCCGGGTTCCCCGGACACCTCGCCGGGAACACCCAGGCTCTCCAGCATATCCCGGAACGCCCCGGCGTTGTAGGGAACAGATTCGTAGCAGAGTACCCTGAGCCGTTCCGGGTTGTCCACGGCTGCCAGCTTCCCCTGGTGCGGCCCCGTGCAGACAATATAAAAAGAAAAGGTAGAACCCTGGCCGTATACGCTTTCCACGCTCACGCTGCCGCCCATCAATTCCACCAGGCGGCGGGTTATGGCGAGTCCCAGGCCGGTACCCTCGACAGACCGGTTTTTACGGGTATCAAAACGCTCAAATTTGGTAAAAAGATTTTTTAGATTATTTGCGGCAATGCCCATCCCCGTATCTTTGACGGAAAAATGGAGCTGCAAATCCCCGCCTTCCGGGAATTCCGGCCATACGCAAAGCTGAACACAGCCCTTGGGCGTAAACTTAACGGCATTGGTAAGAAGATTAACCAAACACTGCTTAAGCCGGATTTCATCGGTGTTTATAATGGGCGGTATATCCTTTGAGATAGTGATGGTAAAAGCAATCCCCGCGCCGGCGGCTTTAAGGCTGATCATATTAATCGTATCGTTGATAAACGAAATAAAATTAAAGGGCTGGGGAATAATTTCCATTTTCCGGGCGTCGATTTTGGAAAAATCGAGAATGTCATTAATGATGTTCAACAGGGACAGCGCCGCACCCTTGATCGTATCTGCCCTGGCCGCCTGTTCAGGATCCAGGGAATTCTGGAGCAGGAGATCGGTCATGCCGACAATGGCATTCATCGGCGTTCTTATTTCGTGGCTCATATTTGCAAGGAAATCGCCCTTGGCCCGGGCCAGCGACTCCGCCTCATTTTTGGCGTTCATAAGCTCGGTAATATCGATCCATTCAAAAAACCGGGAATATTTTCTTTCTTCAAGGGTGGTTGAGCGCATCCAAAGCCAGTATTTTTCACCCCTCACGGTAACCGGAAATACATCCGCTACATATTCATCCCGCTCCATAATTTCCTGGAAGATCATTCTTATTTCCCCGGGAGGAAATATATCAAGCAGGGGCCGGCCAAGAACATAGGGCCGGGCAATGCCAAGCCATTTCGCCAGAGTATCGCTGATATAATCTACTTCTGCTTTTTCGTTGACAATAACCAGGAACGAAGGAGTTGTTTTAAGCACTATTTCAAAGGTCTTTTTGGTTTTTTCAATCTCCACAACCTGGCGTCTAATCAAACACAATACGGTGTAAAGCAAAAGGCCAAGCATATCATGAATAAGGAATTCCAGCGCCCCCTGGTACCACGGAAATTCCGGTCCCAGAATATTAAAGCCGGGAAAAACCACCAGGGGTATTAAAATAACGTTGGTAAGACCCATATAGATTAAAAAACCGCGGGGATAGAGAAAAGAAAAACTGACAACTGTCCAAATAATAGCAAAAATGACAAGAATTTTGTCTGTTCCCAGCACCGCGGTAAACACCAGCTCAACAAGTACGGGAAGAAACGGCAGAAGCCACGATTTAAGTTCCGGCTTAATCCGGTATGGCAGACCGATGCAGGCTACTATAATTATATCCGCGGATGCAGCAATCAGGTGGCCAAGCCGTTCTGCCCCGGGGGGAAGAAACACAAAACAGTAGATCAGGGCGATGATCAAAAAGAATATATCCGCGGTAATAACAACCCACCGCACAATCCGGGTATCCATCCAGGACCAGGTAATGTCCGTCTTGCTCATAATTTACAGGGATTCCAAAGGGGCGCCGCTTAATGTACTGCCGGACGCCGTTTCCCGGTTAATATCGCCGGGACAGACAAATTCCACCGCACGGGGAATAACTTCGTATTCGACAGCGGTATCATAAAAATGTTCGCCGTCTACACAGACATTCATCATATAATCCGTAGATACACTGACAGTTTTTGCCCGATAATGTGATATGTGGCAGGGCCATTTATCATAACGGCCGCGGGTATAATCAAGGATGAGGGCGGGCATTTTGATATTCGGCGCCTGCCGTATCAAATAAACATCCAAAAGACCATCGTCGGGCCGGGCTTCCACCGCGGGGATTGTTTCGTTTGACAAGAAGGGCTCGTTGGCAATCAATATGCTGCGGTAGATTCCCTGCAGGGATACCCCGTCAATCATAACCCGGTACAACTGGACGGTTTTTCTTTTAATGCCGTAATAAAAAGCCAGGGCAATATATATGCCGCCGGTTCCGGCAAGCCAGCCGGGTAAAAAATCCACATTCTCTATAATGTTGTCCCCCTGCCGGGATACAATGGCCTCTACCCCCATATAACCGGCGCAAATACCGTAATTATTCCCGCACTTTATAAGATCAAAGGCGGAAACACCGGAGAAAACCAGGTTTTTAAGAGAGCGGAAATATTCTATTTTGTCTTTTCCAAAATAATTCAAAAAGGTATTGTCCACGCCAAAAGGCCAGCAGGCCACCTGCACGTTGGGCAGGGCGGCCACGCCGTTGATAACTTCAAACAGCGTACCCATGCCCCCCACCGCGTACACCCGTACAATCCTGTCCGCACCGGAAACATAACGGTGCGTAAACCCAACGGCATCCCGTTTCCACCGGGTAATATGAATATCATATTTTACATGGGGAAAAGCGGCAAAAAAGTCTCGTATCTCCCGGCATATTTCTTCGACGTGTCCTTTGATAAAAAATGCCTTTGGATTAATAACAAAAAGATGCCTCATAAAATCGTATTTCCCGGATACTCCCCCGCCTTTAAATATTCCAGCAGCCGGATCATGTTCCGTTCCGCCTCGTCATAGTTCATGCTGTCCAGGGCATCGGAAATTTTTTCCAGCGTTTCTCCTGTCTGCAATTCCTCATCCCCTTTCGTTTTGCCGTCTTCCCAGGAATACTCCAGCAGGGGGGTTATACGCTCTCCGGCCCCGGCGGAATCAAACATGCGGGACGATTCCAGGGCTTCCTCAAGCGCGCCGATCAACACCGGGATGCTGCCCGGACCCCTGGACGGAATTTGCTGTTTCCTGGTAATGGCCTCAAGCTGTGCAGTAAAAGCGGCAAGTTTTTCTTCAAAGACCGGGTATGCCCTGGCGCAGTATTCCGCATCCCCTGACTTGGCGGCAAATTCAAGTTCCCTGGCCAGGTCCCCCAGCCCGCCGGCGCCTATGGCATTCAGGGCCCCCTTTATTCCATGAATTTCAATGCCAAAGGCCGGGAGATCGGCCGTGTAGAAAGACCGCATGGTCTGCATCTTCACCGTAAAGGACTTGGCGGAAATCCGCAGCAGCTTTCCGTATTGTTCCCCTGCACCGCCGGAATGAAAAAGTCCCTTGTCCACATCAAGATCCCCGATGGTCCGGGCGGCTTTAATTACCGGCAATTCCTCCGTTCCGGGCGGGGCCTCAGCCGGTCTTTCCACCGGGGTAATATTCATAGCGGCGGCCTCCTTTTGGGTAAGCATAAAAGATATTGTTTCCGATAAAAAAAGCAAAGCCGTGTCATTGTGGACTATGGGCCCCGTTTCGCTGTCCCCCTCCATAATAATATAGCCCTTCAGCTCATCAAAAACCAGAAAAGGAAGAATACAAAGAAACAAAACCTGGCTCCCGGCAAAATCGATCTTCTGATTCCGCAGGGCGTTGGCATTTAGGGAAAGATACTTTCTGCCGGCAAGCAGGGCCGCCGCCTGCTGGTGATATAAAAACTGTTCCCCTTCCACCCTTTGCACCCCCTTGCCCGGCTCAAAGGACGCAAAAATACGGGCGGTTTCCCCGGTAACCAGGACCAGTGAAGCCCTGCGGACCGCAAAAAAATCGCCGATAACCGGCATCATCTCATCGAATACGTCTTCCATACGTCCCTGCCGGTACAGGGCCTTGGACAGCCGGGTATACATATCCAGCAGCTGCCGGGACCGCTCCTGCATGGTAATATGTATTTTAAACTGTTCCACCATGCGGTAAAGGGACTGAGCCATGATCCCAATTTCATCCAGGGACCGGGGCCGGGCGATCTCCGTATCAAAATTCCCCCGGGATATGGCTTCGCAGGCCAGGCTTAGATCGTGGACCGGCCTTGATACAGCCCGGAAAAGATAATAAAGAAACATGATAAAAATTACCAGAAAAATGACAAAGGTATACACGAACAGGCGCAGCATGGGAAACAGGGCGTCCCAGACGCTGCTTTTTGGGACAGCGGCATATATATAAATAAACTTGTCAAAATCACCAAATTTTACCGGATAAAAACAGGCAAAAGCCCCCGTGTCCAGCAGGGGGCTGTAATCCCCGGACAATAACATGCTTTCTTTCCGGCCCAGAGCCTCCTTAATGCGGTCAGAGCCGGGAAAGCCCAGTTCTTCCAGAGACTTCCCCACCTTGCCGGGGTCTTCATGACAGCGCAAAACACCCGTTGCCGTAAACAGGGTAGACACTACGCCGGGCGCCGGTCCCAAAATCTCTTTGGTCAGCAGAATATCCTGCCCCACACAACCGATAAATTCGCCGTCCCTGAACACCGGTACCGACAGGCTGATACAGTCAAACTGACCTTCCCCTGCGCCGTAATCCCAAAAATACCCGTATTCATCGTCAACATCAATAAAAGGAGACCGCGTTATCCTGGGAACAAGATACCAGTAAGAAACATCCATGTCATCCAAAAGATCTTCATACATATCCGGCGCTTCAACATAGCCGTTCCCCTGCCGGACATACGACCGCATATATCTGCCGGAACTCTCCCCCGGATACTCCCCCCGGTGTTCCGCATCCCTGCCGTCGAAGGCGTTGGGCTCAAAAATCAGCCAGGTATTAATAACCATACCGTTTCTAAAACCGGAAATAAGTACCCGTTCCCCCAGGTCCCTGGCATCGGGGCGGGTAATATCTATATCCTGCAATTCCCGGGCGGCAATTACCAGGGCCAGTTTGACCGTTTCAACGTAGTTTTGGAAGTTTGCCCCGCTAAACCGGGCGGCGTTTTCAACATCCTGCTTTGCTTTTTCGGTCTTGTCATGAACTGAAATTTGAATAATTAAAACAGATTGAACCGCATAGAGCAGCATGAAGGGAATCGTAACAAAAACAAATACTTTTAACCAAATAGTGCTTTTCATATTCCCGTCCCCGAATACCTTGTCCGCAAAAATTTGATCTACAACTTATGACATAGTAGAACAAATTCCATAAAAAAAATAGTTTCTGGGGATAAGATTCAGCTCACTTGAAAAAATTCAGGCGTCCATACTTGTGCCATTTCCCGGAATGGCGCTTACCCGGCTGATCGATTAACCGGAAGATATAGGCGGCAAAATTATCGTCCTCCCCCGTTTCCCGGGAAGAAAAACCCAGGGTAATGTAAGGTTCCGCCAAAGATGAGGCAAGAAGCCCCTGGGTAAAGGCCCGAAACGCCGCGGCGGCGGAAAGCCCCAGAAGATCCGCCTGGTCATCGCGGCCGGCCGGGGAATCCGGCGCCACCAGCGCCAGGACGCCGGACCGCCGGGCCCGGAAGATCAACGCCAATTCCCGGACCAGGAAAAACCAGCCCTTAATGTGATCGTTCACCAGAATTTCAATATCCAGGGGCAAAAGTTCGGCGGCAGGACGGCGAAAAGACGGGGGATTACAGATCAAGACGGCCTCGTCAATATGCTCAAGCTGATGAACGGCGGAAAGGACCAGGGTACGGGCGGAAATAGGACTTCCGGGATTCCAGGCCAAGGGTATGACCGCCTGACCAAATTCCCCGGAGGAGGGAAGATCCCGGTGAGAAATCCTGGTTTGTTCGGAAAGCCGGTTGGGCAGCAGAACCTGGGCAAACCGCTCCACCCGCTTGGCGGCCTGGGCGGCGACAGCGGCACAGAGTAGTGAATCATTCCCCACAATCAAAATACCCCTGGTCATTGTCTCAGTGTACCCGCAGACGGCCCCTGCCGCAAGGCTCCCTGCCTAATTGTCAGCAATTTTACTTTTACAAAATTTTCCGATGGAAAGACGCCTATAAAATCATTGGGGATCCTGCCGGCCGGGAAAAAAGAGACACTTCCCCAAAGGGTCCCTTCTCTTTTTTCCGCTTTTCGCTTTAGCGAAACCGCCGCCCCCTGTTACATCTTTTGGGCGTCTTTTTCCCCCTAAAAAAAGAGGGGGCGATCCACCCCCTCTTCATATTCTAAACTAACTAAACTTAGCGCCTTACGGCGCCGCGCTTAAGCTGTAAAAGTTCCTGGAGCCCCAGACGGTTAAGCTGGGCAACATAAGTGTCCCATTCACGGTCAATGTCCGCCTGGCCGCTTACCCATTCTGCCTGCTTCTGCACGACATAATCGCTGACGGCTGTTTGAAGATCCGCCGCCCTCCGGGCATTGGCCGCAGTCAGCCATAACTGGGGCATAACTTCTTTTTCAAGGAAGGGCTTGTACAGGGCGTCCCGGACTTCTTTGTCCTTGTATTCGTTCTCATAACCCGGTTTGGGCTGTTCTTTCCAATTGGGCCGCCGGAATTTGGGTAAAGAAGGTATCGAATACCCTCCCCAGCCGTTCATGTCCCGCTCGTCCTGATTCCAGGACGTGGTATTAACAGGCAGCCAATACTGGGTACCGTTCTCCAGATTCGTAAGATTCCAGGTCTTCCCCATAGGTCCCGCATCACATTCGGTGCTGTGAATGGGATCGTATATCCGGTCCAGCCAGTCGATAATCCGCTGGGCTTTGGCCTGGGCCTTGTCGGTAATGGCAAACTGGGTGCGGAACAGGGTCATCCCGTTGTTGTTGTTACGGAATACCGGGTTTGTTACCCCCGGGGCCCGGAGAACCGGTATTGGCGTATAGCCGTACCAGTTCTTTGAAGGATCTGTATCTATAATGCTGGGTTCAATTTCGGCAACGTAATCGCCCGTACCGTAGGCGATGGAAGAACCGTAAAGCCCCTGTTTCCCCTTGGCCTTCCAGGTCTCCAAATTCTGGGTATAGAGTTCCCGATCCACCAGGCCCTCTTTGTAAAGCCCCGCGAACCACTTGATAAATTCCCGGTACTCCGGCCGGATGATAGTGCTTTCTATCTGGCCGTTAATGACGGAAAAATACCCGGCGTTTATCCCTGCTCCGGACGCGTTTACCCCGAACCAGCCCGCCAGGGTACCCAGGTTCAGGTTATTCGGATCCCCGGAGAAGGGGATGATCTGCTGGCCGTTCACCGCGGGAATCCTGTCCCGGAAGGCGATTAACACCTGCCGGAATTCGTCGGTGGTGGTGGGCATTTTAAGGCCAAGCTGATCCAGCCACACCTGGTTAATCCAGGGGCTAAAGGAGACAATGGGCTCCTCTACGACATACGGCGGTGAATAGATGTGGCCGTCGGGAAGGGTCATGCTCTGGCGGATCCCGGGCCGGTCCAGGGCTTCTTTGATATTCACGGTATTGGCGATGTAACTTTCCAGCGGAATAATGGCGCCTTCCCCGGACAAGGTCATAATATCGTTGTCGTTGAGCAGCCAGCCCCCAATAGCATCGGGATAGTTACCGGTATTCAGCATGATGTTCTTCTGTTCCAGAGCCGCCTGGTAGGGATAAATCTGGGGCTGGACCCGGACGCCGGATTCTTTGGCAATTACATCATACAGGGCATACCAGCCGGGCCCGACTGCCCGGTCCGCGTCTACCAGCAGGGTAAAGGTGGTTTCCCCGGAAACCGAAGGAGCCGCAGTACTTTGACGCCCTCCCCCTCCGAACAACAATCCTGCGGATACCAGCATTGATACCGCAACAAGGAAAAAAATCTTCCTCATATTCAATCCTCCTAAAACATTATCCTGGGCTAAACTAGCCTTTAAGGGAACCAACAGTAACACCTTTTACAAAGTGTTTTTGTATAAAGGGATACAGAACTAACACCGGAACACTGGAAATAATAATAAGAGAATATTTCATCATGTCCCGCAGGGCTTCCAGCCGCCGCCGCTCGGCAATAAAATCATCCGTCAGCGGCATGTTGGGGGCCTGGGTATTTTGCAGCAGGACCATCCGCAGTTCCAACTGCAGGGGCTGCCGCTCCCGGTCGGTTATGTACAGCAGGGCGCTGAAGTAGGAATTCCAGTGGCCTACGCCGCACCACAGGACCAGAATGGCAATAATGGCCCCGGACAGGGGCAGCACAACACGGAAAAAGAAACCGGTGTTGGTACAGCCGTCAATCCTTGCCGCGTCCAAAAGCTCACCCGGAATATTCGCCATAAAAAAGGTCCGGGCCACCATCATGTTGTAAACCCCAAGGGCCCCGGGGATAACCAGCGCCCATACGGTGTTAAGCATGTGCATCTGGCGCACTACCAGGTAGGTGGGAACCAGGCCGCCGGAAACAAACATGGTAACAATGTAAAAAATAGAAATAGTTTTTCTGCCGTAAAAGTCGTTCCGGGAAAGGGCGTAGGCGGTGGGCAGGGTAACGGCCAGGTTAATAATAACCCCCAGGATGGTGTAATATACGGAATTAAAGAAACCCCGCATAACACCCTGGTTTTTAAGCACTTCCTTGTATCCGTCCAGGGTAAAACCCTTGGGATAAAGAAGCACCCGGCCCCCCGCAACCTCAAACGGATCGCTTACCGAAGAAATAACAATAAAATACAAGGGATAGGCGACAATCAAAAATACAAGCGTAAGAACGATAAAGTTGACAATATCGAACACAAGGTCTTCCGCGCAGCGCCGCTGGGCACGGAATTTTACTGTTTTACTCATAGATCCCCCTTCTACCAAAGCGCATTGTCAGAAAGTTTCCGGGAAAGCGCGTTTACCGTAATAAGCAGCACTGCGTTTACCGCCGAATTAAAAAGACCAATGGCCGATGAATACGCCATATCGTTATTCAGAATACCAAGTTTATACACATAGGTTGAAATAATTTCCGACACGTTCAGGTTAAGGGGGTTCTGCAAAGCGTAGACCTTTTCAAAACCGATGGACAAAAGGCTCCCAAAAGACAAGATCAACAGCATTACTGCTACCGGCAGGATAGTGGGCAGATCGATATGGATAATCCGCTGGAGCTTTGTAGCGCCGTCCATAATGGCCGCCTCGTGGTGTTCCGGGTTTACCCCGGAAAGGGCGGCGAAGTACACTACGGAACTCCAGCCCATGCCCTGCCAGACGCCGGTCCATACATAAATGTGGCGCCATATACCGCGTTCCCCCATAAAATTGACGGAAGAACCCCCTAAAATTTCAATAATCTTGTTTACCATGCCCACCCGGGGGGAAAGGAACATGATAATCATACTGCACATGACCACGGTGCTGATAAAATTGGGCGCATAGGTAACGGTTTGAATTACCTTGGTGTAGCCCTTGTGCCGGAACGAATTGAGAAGCAGGGCAAGGATAATCGGGATAGGGAAGCTGGCCGCCAGGCCGTAGATACTAAGAATAAAAGTATTCCAGATGATAAGCCCCGCGTTGGGGCTGTTGAAAAACCGGATAAAATGATCCCAGCCTACCCAGGGGCTGCCCCAAATGCCCCTCCGCGCCGAATATGCCCTAAAGGCTATTTGAGCGCCGTACAGCGGCCAGTAATGAAAAATAAGCGTAATGACAATACCGGGGAGGCAAAATAGATATAAATCCCGGTTTGCCAGTATTTGGGCTATCCGGGATTTACCGTTTTTATTCGCAAGACCTGACGACAATGTGTGTTTCAATTGTTATCCCTCTTGAAGATGAACCTTCCGCAAACCCTGTTAACTTAGGGAAGGAACAACTTTGATATTAATCATTGTAGCTCCGGCCCGGCGGCATGTCAACATTTTTTCTGCATTTCACTCCCGCAGGCCGGCGGAAGAAGTTCCGAACGGAAGAGAACCGGAACTCAGGCCGCCCCTGCCGCCCAAAAGCGGCAGAGAACAGCGTCCCCGGGGCGGTCTATTCGGCCCGGCGGGAAACCTTCTGAATTTCCACATCGTTTTTATGAAGATAGCTTTCTATCCTCAGGGGTATTTCATCATCGGTATAAACAGCGGCCACCTTGTCGGTGCGGACCAGTCCTACTACGCCCGCCGTACTAAATTTTTCCGACTCGATAAGCACGATGATATCTTTTGCCTGCCCGGAGAGATTCTGAATAGTCTCCGCCCGCAGATGATCCCTGCCGGTAAATCCAAAGGATTCGGAAAAACCATCAACCCCAATAAAAAATTTATCTGAAAAGAAAATCTCCCCGCACTTGCAGGTCATGGGACCTACGGTTACCTGGGATTCCTTTTCAAAAACTCCGCCCAAAAGAATAATTTTTCCGTTAGGAATACTGCGGATGTGGTTCGCAATAAATATTGAATTTGTTACGATGGTTACATCCTTTTTGGTTTTAACCAGTTCTTCCGCCAGCAGGGCGCAGATAGAATCCGACTCGATAAGCACGGTTTCCCCGTCCGTTACGGTAGACGCCGCCCGCAGGGCGATGCGTTTTTTTATATTGTAATTGTAGGCCATGCAGGTATTTACGCCGTTGCTTAGATCAATACAGGCGTATCCATGTTCACGCCGGACAAGTCCTTGTTCCTCAAGAGTATCAAGATCTTTGCGGATGGTTACCTGAGAAACTGAAAACATTTCCGCCAGTGCAGCTACTTCAACCTTCCGGTTCTTAGTGAGTGCATCAAGGATTCTACGGTGACGGTGTGTCATTCTTTCCTCTCTTTAATAGAATCTGTACACGGATTGGTAGCGCTAACTCCCCTTGGCCTTATCAAGTACCTGCCGGCAACGCCGTCTGTAGTTTTGATACTTTTTCCCGGCCGCTCTGTTATAAGATACAATTTTTACTAAAATAGTCAACAAAAAACTTTCATAAAAAATTCTGCTTCTTTTGACAGAAACTAAAGGGGCAGCGTAACGTTACTGTTATATGATCTTGTTCCAAAATGCCAAAACTGCGGCTTATAAAAACCGCAGTTTTGCAGGGAACGCTGCGGCGGGACCGGCCCCGCCAAGGGCTAAACTTGACCCACAACCCGGACCGGGTACACGATACGGGTCAAATTTAGAGCCAGGGAGGAGGCTTCCCCCTCAAAACCGGATGCCCAGGGCCTGGAGCGAAACTTACGATCAAAAAGGAGATAATTTCGAACTTTCCGGGGATTTTGTGTTATACTGGAGATATTCAAATGAACCAAGCCGGGGGCCAGCTATGAAAAGTTTCCACATTTGCCTGTCAAAATTTGAACGGAAGGGAGCGGAGGGACGGAAGGGTCCCGGAACGGGGAGTTGGGCGGCGTCGCGGAAGGCGGTGATGGAGTTTCACATCCGCCGGGAGCTGCGGGACGAATACGCCCTGGAGGGCCGGCTTTTTTCCCTGACGGGAAATGTGGTCTTGATTGACCTGCGGGAAGTCCGGGAACTGGCGGCCAAGTTTAACGCCAGGCTGCCCCCCGGGGTTAAACCGGTGCGGGCGGGGCAGCTCCACGCTATGGGGCTTATCGACGAGATTCTGCACTACATGACGGCCCTGTACCGGGAACAGGTACAGCCCGGCCTGTTTGATACGGCCCTGGAACAGTTAAACGAAAAGCTGGGCCGCGGGAAAGTCGAGGGGCTGCTCCACGCTTTTGGCGGGCAATTCCCCCCCCAGGCGGTCTATGCGGGGAAGGCTACGGTAGATTCCTGGCTTAAAGGCAGCGAGGGGGGCGAAAGCCGCCGGGCCCTTTCCCTGGAAGAGATTCTGCTGCTGGCCCTGGCGAATCTGAACCCCGCCTTTAAGCCCTTTACCTTTCTTTTTGACGATGGCGATCTGGGGCGTTCCACGGTGTACCCCGAGGTAATCGATGCGCTAAAAACCCATCTGACTTTGCTGCCCGCCTTTGGGCCCGAGGGGATGAATCTGTGGGACCTGCTGCGGGCCCCCGCCCTGGCAAATCCCGATTCCCTTTCGGGCCAGCTTGAGTACATGCGGAGCCGCTGGGGGCTGATGCTGGGGCAATTTATGGCCCGGCTTCTGACCACCCTGGACGTGATACGGGAAGAAGAAAAGCCCTTTTTTGGGGGGCCCGGCCCTACCCAGGTGTTAAGTTACGGGGGGCTGGATGAGTACGAAAAATTCAGTCCCGATCAAGAGTGGATGCCCCAGACGGTACTGATGGCCAAGAGTACCCTGGTGTGGCTTTACCAGCTTTCCCGGAGCTACGGCCGGGAGATTACCCGGCTGGACCAGATTCCCGATGAGGAACTGGATGAACTGGCCCGCCGGGGTTTTACGGGGCTCTGGCTTATTGGTTTGTGGGAGCGGAGCAGTGCCAGCCGGACGATCAAGCAGTGGACCGGCAACAGCGAGGCGGCGGCCAGCGCCTACAGTCTGTACGATTACGACATTGCCGGGGAACTGGGGGGCTGGGAGGCCCTGGCAAACCTGCGGGAACGCTGTTTCCGCAGGGGGATCCGCCTGGGTTCCGACATGGTGCCTAACCATACGGGCATAGACAGCCGCTGGGTTATTGAGCATCCGGACCGGTTCCTCCAGCTTTCCTACCCGCCCTTTCCCGGCTACACCTACAACTGCGGGAACCTGTCCGGCCGGGAAGATATTACGGTCCAGATT
Organism: Treponema sp.; assembly: GCA_031268125.1. Classification (GTDB taxonomy): domain Bacteria; phylum Spirochaetota; class Spirochaetia; order Treponematales; family Breznakiellaceae; genus JAISFT01. The sequence continues at coordinate 20,109 of JAIRXT010000110.1, forward strand.
GAGGAGCACTACTTTAGCCGCAGCGACGCGGCGGTGGTGTTCAAGCGTACCGATAACCGCACGGGGAAGGCGCGCTATATCTACCACGGCAACGATGGAACCTCCATGCCCTGGAACGATACGGCCCAGATCGACTTTTTGAACCCCGAGGCCCGGGAGGCGGTGATCCGCACGATTATCGGGGTCTGCCAGCAGTTTTCGATTGTCCGCTTTGACGCGGCCATGACTCTGGCAAAACGGCATATCCAGCGGCTCTGGTACCCCGAGCCGGGACACGGCGGCGATATTGCCAGCCGGGCGGAACACGCCGTTTCCAACGAGGAATTTAACCGCCGGATTCCCAACGAATTCTGGCGGGAGGTGGTGGACCGCTGCGCGGCGGAGGCTCCCCATACCCTGCTGCTGGCGGAAGCCTTTTGGATGATGGAGGGCTACTTTGTGCGGACCCTGGGGATGCACCGGGTCTACAATTCCGCCTTTATGAACATGCTGAAAAACGAAGAAAACGGCAAATACCGGGCCACGATTAAGAACACCCTGGAGTTTGATCCGGAAATTCTTAAACGGTTTGTGAATTTTATGAATAACCCCGATGAGGAAACCGCGGTGGCCCAGTTTGGCAAAGGAGACAAATACTTTGGAATCTGTACGCTGCTGGTAACCATGCCGGGGCTCCCGATGTTCGGCCACGGGCAAATTGAGGGCTTTGAGGAAAAGTACGGCATGGAGTACCGCCGGTCCTACCGGGATGAGCGGCCCGACAGCGGCCTGGTGGACCGGCACGAGCGGGAGATCTTCCCCCTGATGAAGAAGCGGCATGTCTTTTCCGGCAGCGCCGCCTTCCGGATCTACGATTTTTACACGTCCCAGGGCCAGGTAAACGAAAATGTTTTTGCCTATTCCAACCGGGACTGGGATGACCGGGCCCTGGTGTTCTACAACAATTCCTATTACGAAAGTTCCGGCTGGATTCGGCAGAGTTCCCCGGCAATTCCCCAGGATGACGGGAGTCTGCGCCAGGATACCCTGACGGAAGCCCTGTCGATTCACGGGGAGGACCGGTACTTTAGCCTGTTCCGTGAACAGCGTTCCGGCCTGTGGTACATCCGGTCTTCCAAGGAGCTGAGCGAGCGGGGACTTTTTGTGTCCCTGAAGGGCTACGAAGCCCAGGTCTTCCTGGATATTCACGAGCGGGAGGACAGCGGGGGGAGTCCCTGGGAGCGGCGCTGGTCCCGGCTGAACGACGAACTGAAGGGCCGGGGAACGCCGGACCCGGACGCGGCGGCGGCGGACATCTTCCTGGACCCCCTGTACCGCTCCTTTGCCGAACTGCTTGCCCCCCGGCGGGTCCAGGCACTGGAGGCCGCTTTAAATTCCGGGGCTTCCATTGCCGCCCTGCCGGAAGAATGGACGGGCCCGGTTCAGGATTTTGCCGGAGCCGCCCTTGCGTATCTGGACGGCGCCGGGGGCAATTACGAGCCCTTTGTTCTTCCCGGCAAGGCAGCCGCGCCGGGGACCGCCGGAGAGACCGGGCAAGAGGCCGCCAAAGCCTGGTTCTCCGGCTTCCTGCTGCGGCTGGGCGGCCTTAAAGACGCGGCGGAGGCATCGGCAGCCCCGGAGGGCGGAACGGGGACCGTCGTGGTGGTTCCCGCGGCCTTACCGGCAGGAACGGCGGCCTACATTCTGGGTTACGGGGCACTGGCCCTGCTGCGGAGCATTTTTGAACCGTCCGGGGAAACCGCGGCGGCCCTGCTTAGGCATTGGCAGTTGGACCGGAAACTCCGGGAGTGCCTGCAGGACCTGGGCCTTAACGGCGATGAAGTCCGGCGGGTGGTGGAGATTATGACGGCAGTCCTGCGCCGGACCGGCGGCCTGACCGGCGCCGCAAAGGGCACAGGAAGTCCGGCGGGAGGGGATTCCTCCGGCGGCCCGGCCAAAGCGGGAAAAACCAAACCCGGCAAAGCGGGAACCCGGAAGTCCGGGGGTACAGGGATAGCGGCGGACGCTGTGGAACCCTGGGCCGCCGCCCTGCTTGCCGCCAACTATGATGCGGAAGATTTCCGCCGGCTCCTGGGGGTAAACCGTTTTAACGACGCCACCTGGTTCAACAAAGAGGCATTTGAGGAAACCCTGCGGTATTCGTCCCTGTTCCTGCTTGCAGAAGATGCGGCCGCCCTTGGAACGGCATCCGCCGCGGACCGTGCCGCCTTCATCACCGCCCTTAACCGGGCCATGCTAAAGGCGGAACAAGCCTCCGGGTACAGGCTGGACAAACTAATCCAAATACTTTCAGGGGATTCATCCCAAGCGTAGTGTTGACAGAGAACGGCGCAATGTTTACGTTTGTATAGGGGGAGCAGGTGAATTTAAGCAATTTTGAAGACAAACCGATTATCGGAACAAAACGTTTAGAACCATTCCAGCGGATGTGTTCAATGGCCGGGGCGTTTGCCATCTACGAGGCAAAACAGGCCGGGCTTCCCATCACCTCGGCCAAAGACGGCAAAATAGTAAAAGAATACCCCGACGGCAAAGTAGAGATTCTCGGCGATGCTCCTCCCTGGGTTCCTGTAAAAAAACGGGTCTATAAACTTCCCAAGGTCTGAACGTGGCGGGGGGAAGGGTCAGGCGCCTGCGTATTTTTGCAGGTCCGAACGGCTCAGGCAAAACTTCTTTGTTTAACTACCTCCTCAAAATTCATGCTTTTAACGCGTATTACCATATCAACCCGGATCAGATCGCTCTTGATATGGCAGTTGGTTTTAATACCTGTAATTGGCCCATAGTTTTTTCTGCCGAAGAGCTCTTGGAATATTTGGATACTTCATCTTTTCAAAAAATTGTCTCTTTCCGTTTGGCAGAGACGATACAAATTGAACATGGAATCCTTTCCCTCAAATCTGCTGTTTTGGAAGAATTCAGCTATCTTTATGCGGCTTTGGGCGATTTTCTAAGGCAAAAAATGCTTGATTCGGTTTCTTCTTTTTCGTTTGAGACGGTTTTTTCTCATCCGTCCAAAATTGATGAATTGAAAAACGCAAAGGAAAAAGGATTTATCACTTATCTTTATGTTATAGCCACCGATGATCCCGGTATCAACCTGGAACGGGTTAAAAACCGGGTTGAACGCGGGGGCCATGATGTCCCGGAAAAAAAGATCATAGAAAGATACTACCGGACAATGGAAAATCTTTCCGCAGCGTTTTCGCTTGCCCACCGTGTATATTTTTTCGATAATTCATCATCAAAAGAGGCTGAAGCATATCAATATTTTGCTGAAAAACGGGATGACCGGCTGTACATTACCGGCAATTCAGCGCCCGCCTGGTTTGAAAAAAATATACTTTCAAAGATCGAAATATAAATTCGGCGCAGGGGGTATGATCGGCTTAATTCCTTGAGGTACTATCGGGTTATGGGTAATACTGCTGCTTCCGAACAAGCTGACGAAAAAAATCCGCCCCTTCCCGGCGGTTATCTTGAACTGTGCCTGGGAAAGAGGACGGCGGTTCCCCCAAACTTGGCAAGATCCCGCCGCTCTTCCGAATCTTCTCTTGAAATTATCAGGGTTATTGAAAAAGCCAGGGAGGATTCCCATATCCGGGGCTTGGCGCTTAACCTTTCCGGCTTTTCCGCCGGCCGTTCCTGCCTGTGGGAACTGAGGACCAGCCTGGAATCCTTCAAGGCCCCGGTCCCTCCGGCTTCCGCGGGTAAAAAAATTGTCGCCTACCTAAGCCAGGGGGATCTGGACCTGTACTGCCTTGTCTCCGTGGCGGATAAAATTGTCCTTGACCCCGCCGGGTCTTTAAGCCTGCTGGGCTGCCTCTACGGGCGGGGGTTTGTCCGGGGGGCGCTGGAAAAAATCGGCCTTGGGGTGCGGGAACTCCGCTATTTAAAGTACAAGTCCGCCCAGGAAACTTTTACCCGTGAAGATCTTTCGGATGCGGACAGGGAACAGTACGGCGCCTATCTGGACGATACCTTTGCCCTGACCAAAACCCTGCTGATGAAGTCCCGTTCCTGGAGCGAAGAAGATTTTAACCGTATCTTAAACGACGAGTACCTCTACTCCGCGTTCCGGGCGCGGGAACAGGGACTGGTAGATTACCTGGGCCGGGGCCCCGAACTGCGGGAGGCGGTACAAAACCTGGAAGGGGGTCAGCCAAAAAACTGGTTCCGCTGGGGGGATCCCCAGTTCAGCCTGTTGGAGGCCGGACGCCGGGGAAACGATGCCCTGCCCCGGCCCTACCACGTAAAAGATGGCGGTATTCTTCGAAAAGTTTTTGGTAAAAAAACCGAAATCGCGCTGGTCCACGCGCAAGGCCAGACGGACCTGGAACGGGGTATGGCGGCCAGAAGCCTTGCGGCGCTGATTCGGGAGATTCCGCGGCGAAAAGCCGTCAAGGCCCTGGTGTTGCGGATAGAATCCCCCGGCGGCAGTGCGGAGGCGGCGGACTATATAGCCCAGGCCATCAACGAAGTAAAAGAAAAAATCCCCGTGGTGGTCTCTATGGGTTCCGTGGCCGCATCCGGCGGGTACTGGGCCGCCATGAACGCCAGTTACATCGTAGCATCCCCCTACACCCTTACCGGGTCCATCGGGGTCATCGCCGCCTGGTTCTTCGACAAGGGCCTGTACGGCAAACTGGGGCTTGGGGTGGACCTGCTGAGCCGGGGGGCCCATGCGGATCTTCCGGCTGGGGTTTTAATTCCCCGCCGGGATCTGAGCGGGGAGGAGGAGGAGCAGTTCCGCCGCCTTATCCTGGATCTCTACACCGATTTTGTGAACCGGGTTGCCAAGGGACGGAACATGAGCGTCCCGGCGGTAGAAGCCGCCGCCCAGGGCCGGGTCTATTCCGGGCTGCGGGCCAAGGACATGGGGCTGGTGGACCGGATTGGCGGTTTGGACGAAGCCCTGCGGGCAGCCCGGGAACTTGCCGGAATTCCCCAGGGTAGGCGGGTGCGCTACACCGAACATCCCAAACCCCGGTTCATCGACCGCATTGCCGCCCGTTTCGGCCTTCCTGCGCCGCCCGTCACCGCTTTTCCCGGCCTCTTTTGGCTATATTCCCTCCCGTACCCGGAATCTGCCGGGATGCTGGAGGATATCCGGTACCGCCTCTCCCGGAACGGAGAGGCCCTGCCCATCCTGCCCCTGTTTCCCGGCGGAGTAAAGGAAAGATGAATGGACGCCGTCAGCGGAATACCGGGCAACATCCCGGCGCCAAAAACCACATCAAAGGCGGAGACCGGGGATATTTGCGAAACCCTGGTTTCGCTTGGTTACGAGGCACGGCTTTGGAGCTTTAGCGCCATCGACCGCTACCTGGACAGGGATTCCCTCCCCTTTGTCCTGGTATACACCGATGCTTCCCTTACCGAATTAGCCCGCCTGTTTGAGAATCTCCGGTTCCCCGGGGCAGCGCTGGCGGACGCAGCGGTAGAGTCCTGCGGCAGGGACTATCTGTTCCGCTGTCCTGATAGTGGAAGGCCGGAACAACCCGTTTATGAACTTCTCCGGTTTTCCCAGGATTGGAAAACCCGGCGCTTTTATGACCCCTGTGGATTCTACCCCCTGCTCCGCCAGTTCCGGCAGGGCAGGGACGCAGAGCGGAAAACCCCGCCGGAGGCCGGAAACGGGGCCCCGGACCAGGAAGTCCCGCCCTGGTGGAAAGGCGTTGGCCGGGCGGAACATTGGCTGCGGGCCGCTGCGGAAGGGGCACTGATCCTGGCCCGTTACGGGCCGGAACCACGGCAGCAGGACATTACAGAAATTGCTGAGGTGATTAGAGAACTACCCGGTACAGGCTCCGCGGGACCGGAGGAGCAGCGGTTGCTGCTGACGGCGCTGCTGGATTCCTCCCACCCGGAAAACGGGTTTGAATTCCTCAAAGCTGCGGGTTTTGTGGAAAAATACTGGCCGGAACTCGCCGCGCTTGACGATGTGGATCACGCCAAGGAATTTCACCCGGAAGGCAACGTCTGGAAACACACCCTGGAAACCTTCCGGTACCGCAAGGGCGGACACGCGGGCCATGATCCCTGCCTTTCCCTAGCCCTGCTTCTCCACGATTCCGGCAAACCCCTCTCCGAGTCTTCCGGAGGCCACCGTTTCCAGGCCCACGCCGAATTGGGCGCCCAGGTAGCCCGCCGTTTCCTGGGCCGCCTGGGTTTTAGAGCGGAACTCATCAACAACGTGGCATGGCTCGTCAAAAACCACATGCTCCCCGCCGCCATGCCCCGGCTTCCCCTCATCCGCACCCAGGAGATCATGGAGGCTCCCCTGTTTCCTGCCTTAATGGAATTGTACCGTTGCGATGAATCTTCATCATTCAAAGGACTCGACGGATATTACGAAAGCAGCGCCGCCTACCGGCAGTATCTAAAACACCGCCGGAACCCCTACCGCAGCGCAGACGGGAAGAAAACCAGGGGAAACACGCGGTAGCGGCGGCTTTTACTCAACCTTGAACCGGCTTACCTCTTTGACCAGCACATCAATGTTTTCTTTGTTGGTACTGCTAATCTCGTTCACCCGCGTTACCGCAACATTGATCTGATCCGCACCGGTAGCCATTTCATTCATGCCGTTGGTAATCTCCTGGGTCGCCATTTCAAGGTTTTTGCCCTCGGTGATCACCTCTTTGCTGCCTTCAAGCATCTCGTCGGAACCGCCTTTTACCATCTGGGTAATGTCGTTAAGCTGCCCAATCACTTCCAGAATCTGCTGGCTCCCCACGCTCTGTTCTTCCATTGCGTTTCGGATGTTTTCAGTCTGCTCGGAAACCGTTTTGACACCGCTGTCGATGGCCTCAAATTTGTTCAGTACGTTATCCGTAGATTTGGTGATCTTGTCGATGGAATCTTTTATCTTCTTGAGCACCGTACTGATGGTCTTGGACTGCTCCCCGCTGGATTCCGCCAGCTTGCGGATCTCATCGGCCACCACGGCAAAGCCTTTCCCCGCCTCCCCGGCATGGGCAGCTTCAATGGCGGCGTTCATCGAAAGCAGGTTGGTCTGGCTGGCAATATTCTCCATCACCGCGTTGATCTCCAGCAGCCCTTCGGACTCCCGGGCAATCTCCTGAATGTCTGTCGCCACTTCCTGGAGCCCCGTGCGGCCCACTTCCGAAGATTCAAGCAGGTCTTTTACGCTTTCGGTGTTCTTGTTCAGGGTCGTTGTTACGGACTGAATATTGGCGATCATCTCCTCAATGGCGCTGGAAGATTTGGATACGCTGGAGCTTTGTTTTTCCACATTGCCGTTCAGCTTGTCGATGTTAACGGTAATCTGCTCCATTGTGGCATTGGTTTCGGTAACGCTGGCGCTCTGGTTAAGCACCCGGCCTTTAATACTCTGAATATTGCTGGTAATCTCGTTGATCGCCGCGGCGGTCTCCGTCATATTGCTGGCCAGTTCATTCCCAATATCGAAAAGAGCCACCGCCTGTTGTTTTATGGTAATCACCAGGATCTTGATTTTTTCCAGGGTCTGGTTGAAGTACCGGCCCAGATCCCCAATTTCATCCTGGGAATGAACATCAATGGTCTTGGTTAGATCCCCCTCTCCTTCGGAAATATCTTTAAGGGTAAGGGCTACGTTGACAATGGGTTTGGCAATGGTACCGGCGACAAAGAAAGTGATTACCCCTGCGATAATAATGGCAACAAAAACAATAATAACGGCAATCCGGGTAAGCTGGTTCACCGCCGCCATTACATCAGCTTCCGGGACAGAGGTAAGAATAGTCCAGGCATTTTTTACCCCTCCCACATAAAAGGGGTAACTTTCAAAAATACGCCCGCTGTTCCGCCCCGAATTCGGCCTGCCGGTTCTAAGGGTTTCCTGGGTATCGTTCACTGCCTGCTGGCCAAGAATGGAGACCGAATCGGTATCGCTTATCTTTTTCCCCACCATATTCGAATTGTAGTGGGCCGTGATAGTCCCATCGGTAGCGTACATAACGGCCCGTCCGGTTCCATAGGGCTGTATCTGGGTAATGGTATCGGAAGACGGGGAGAGATCCACCATAATCCCCACCCTTCCTACGAGCCTGCCATTGGCAACAATAGGATAACAAAGCCGGACGGCAAAAATAGGCTTCCCGGCATAGGTTGACCAATAGGGGGCGCTTATCACCGGATCGAGGCTGTCTATATTAGCGGATACATCGTTGTACTGTTCATACTCCGACAGGGAGCGTTCTTCAAGAACTCCTGTTCTCCGGGAAAACCAAGGCATATACCTGCCTGTTGAATCGGTACCCGGATCACTGATAAAAGCCGCATCATTGCCGTCAATCGCATTCGATTTCCAGATGGAAAACATCCCCATAAAGCTGGGATTGGATTCCATGATAGACAGTATAATATCATCATAGCGGTCCCGCCGCTGCCCGGCCGGAATTGCTTCAAAAGAATTCATTATATCTGCAAGCGTCTTTGCCACCGACAGGTAATTTTCATAGTGGTTCTGCATCACCACAGAGTATCTGCCGGTCAATTCCTCCAAATTCGAAAAGGCGGCGCTGGTCTGAAGTGTCCGCGCCCGTATAAGCAAAACGACCGATACCCCTGCTACGGCAACCACCAGCAGGATAGAAGTGATTAAGGTTAGCCGTAATTTCAATCTCATAAATACCCCCAAAAAAATCCAAAACTATTGTTTTGGATTCATAAGTATAATCCAAAAAAATAATAAATACAATCAAATTATCGGTAAAAACAGCAACAAAACGCAAAAAAACGGCGGTTTTTCCTGTTTTATCCGGCAAATGCCTCTTTCAACAGCGGCAAATTCAGCTCCGGGTACACCGGAAACCGGTCCAGGAGCTTCTTTACCCGTTCCAGAGCTTCTTTTTTGGCGGATTCTGCAATAATATAACGGGCTTTGCTCCTTTTGGAAGGATTTTTAGCGTCCGGAGCCGGGCTGGTGTTCTTAAGTACCAGGCTGATAATGGCCCCCAGCTCCTCCATCTCCCCGCCGCCCATCCCCAGGGTGGTAACGGCGGCGGTTCCAATCCGCAGGCCCGATGTATACCAAGGGCCGTTTGGATCAAAGGGAAGGCTGTTCCGGTTCAGCGTAATGCGGCACTCATGAAGGGCGCTCTCCGCCTGGCGGCCGGTAAGGGCATCTTCCCCCTGGTGGAGGCTGCGGACATTCACCAAGAGCAGGTGGTTATCGGTACCGCCGGTAAGGACCTCCAGGCCCCCCTTGATGCAGGCGGCGGCCAGAGCCTTGGAGTTATCCACAATCCGCCGGGCATAGCGGCGGAATTCCTCCGTCCCCGCCTCCCGCAGGGCCACGGCCTTGGCGGCGATTACGTGGGGAAGGGGCCCCCCCATAGTCAGGGGGCAGCCCTTGTCCAGGGCCTCGGCAAATTCCCCGGTGGAAAGTACAAGCCCCGCCCGGGGGCCCCGCAGGGTCTTATGGGTAGTGCTGGTAACAACGTGGGCCCAGGGTACAGGGTCCCACTCCCCGGTAAAGACCTTCCCCGCCGCCAGACCCGCAAAATGGGCCATATCCACCATGAGGACCGCCCCCGCCGAATCGGCAATTTCCCGCATCCGCTTAAAGTTAATCTTCCGGGGGTAGGCGGAGTAGCCCGCCAAAAGAATCAGGGGCTTCAATTCCCCGGCCATCCGCTCAATCTCATCGTAATCCAAAAGCCCTGTTTCACGGGAAACCGTATACCCGTACACATCGAACATCCGGGCGGAAACATTGTAGCGGTACCCGTGGGTCAGGTGGCCCCCGGAGTAGTAGTCCAGCCCCAAAAGCCGCTGGTTCCCCAAAGATGTTTTCAGTTCCTGCCACTGGGCGTCACTCAGCTTGTAGAGGTTGGTCTCGCCATAGCGGGCCAGAGCCGGAGCCTCCACCCTGGCAGTCAGGATCGCCCAATAGGCCAAAAGGTTGGCGTCCGCTCCGCAGTGGGGCTGGACATTGGCGTATTCCGCGCCAAAAACCCGGCAGGCCTCCGCCTGGGCCAGGGCCTCCACGGCGTCCACGTTCTCGTTCCCCGCGTAAAAGCGGTGGCCCGGCACACCTTCGGCGTATTTATCAGTAAGCAGGTTCCCCATGCTCAATTGAACCGCCAGGGAGCAGTAGTTTTCGCTGGCAATAAGTTTGACCCGGTTCCGCTGATTCTCCAGTTCCCGGACAACGGACCGGGCAATTTCCGGGGCAACGCGGGCGGTCTCCTCCAGATTGCACAGGTAAGCCAAAAGACCGGTATTTACCTTATCCGGGGCGGTAGAGGCAAGATATGAAGCTACAGGGTTATTCATAAATGCAGAATAGCCCGGCAAGGAAGGACTATTCAAGGGCAGCAATTCTCATTTTAACCATTCCCGTACTTCCCCATGTCCACCCTGCCGTCATCCGAAACCTCAACACCTTCCGATCGCAATAGGGAAGCCTGAAGTTCCAACCCATTGCCGGGATGCAGGGCAATACGGCCGTCAGCTCTGATAACCCGGTGCCAGGGGAGCCCCTCCTTCTCCGACAAGGAGTGGAGTACCCTTACCACCTGCCGCGCCCCGTTGGGGAGCCCCGCAGCCAGGGCTATGTCCCTGTAACAGGAAACCTTCCCCCTGGGGATTGACCGGATAGCTTCTACAATGGAACGGGTAGAAGGAAGCATCACGCACAGAATACACGGTATCGTGTAAAACAACAGCCGGGCGGGGAAAAAGGGCAGCAATTTTACTTTTACAAAATTTTTCGATAGAAAAGACGCCTACAAAATCATTAGGGGTCCTGCCGGCTGAGGCACCGGGTAAGGCGGGTATTTCGGAGGACCTGTTGTTTCTCGAAGAACATAATTAATCACTGGAAAGCGTTTGACATGGCTTTCTTTTACATCAATTATGGCTTCGTTTAAGGCCCGTCATACTTTGTGGATCACCACCAAATGTCTAAATTGCAGGGTGTTTTCACTGCAAAGCATAGTTACAGAAACAATTTATCCATTTTTTGGTTGGACAAGGGGTCTTTTCGCTAAAAGTAAAATTGCTGAAATCAGGGCCCCGGCGGGTTCCCCACATGATTTTTTTAGCCCGGATTGGTATACTTGTCCCATATGTCAGACGCTGGTACCACTGAAGCCGGGAAAATTTTTCCCATCGCTATAGAAGACGAAGTTAAGACCGACTACCTGAACTACGCCATGTCGGTCAGCGTAGCACGGGCCCTGCCCGACGGGCGGGACGGCCTGAAACCCGTACACCGCCGGATTCTCTATTCCATGGACGAACTAGGGCTCCGGCCCGGATCGGCCACCAAGAAAAGCGCCCGTATTGTCGGCGATACGATGGGAAAGTACCATCCCCACGGGGATTCCGCCCTCTACGATGCCCTGGCCCGGATGGCCCAGGATTTTTCCCTCCGCTATCCCCTGATATACGGCCAGGGGAACTTCGGGTCCCTGGACGGGGACCCCCCGGCGGCCATGCGCTATACGGAAGCCAAACTTTCCCGGGCCGGGGACGAAATGCTCCAGGACCTGGGCAAGGAAACCGTAGACTTCCTCCCCAACTTTGACGAAAGCCTCAAGGAGCCGCAGGTCCTCCCCGCCGCGGTCCCCAACCTGCTGGTAAACGGGTCCAGCGGTATCGCCGTGGGTATGGCCACCAACATGGCCCCCCACAACATGAACGAAATCTGCGACGCCGTCTGCGCCTATATCGACAATCCGGAAATCAGCATCGAAGGGCTGATGCAGTTTATCCAGGGGCCGGACTTTCCCACCGGGGGGGTTATCTTCGGCCGCCAGGGGATTCGGGACGCCTACACCACCGGCCGGGGAAAGCTCCTGGTCCGTTCCCATTTCGAGGTAGAAACCACCAAGTCCGGGAAGGAACAGATTGTCTTTACCGATGTTCCCTACGGGATCAACAAACTAACCCTGGTGGAGCGAATCGGCGCCCTGGCCCGGGAAAAGGCCATCGACGGTATCGCCAATTCCAATGACGAATCCGACAAAGACGGCATCCGAATTGTGGTGGAACTTAAAAAAGGGGCCATCCTCAAGGTAGTACTGAACCAGTTGTTCTCCAATACCCAGCTTCAGTCCACCTTTGGGGTTATCAACCTGGCCCTGGTTGACGGGAAACCCCTGTGCCTTAACCTAAAAGAACTTATCCACTACTTCGTGGAACACCGGGTCGATGTAGTAACCCGCCGCATCCGCCACGATCTGCGTAAGGCGGAGGAACGGGCTCATATCCTGAAAGGTTTGATTATCGCCCTGGAGAACATCGACGAGGTAGTGGCAATCATCAGGGCTTCCCGTGATGTGGCTACCGCCCGGCTTAAGCTGCAGGAACGTTTCGCCCTGTCGGAAATCCAGTCCGAAGCCATTGTAGAAATGCGGCTGGGACGCCTTACCAGCCTGGAAATCGAGAAGATACAGCAGGAACTGTCGGAATTACAAGTACAAATTGACAACTTTAAGTCCCTGCTGGCGGATGAAAAAAAGCTCCTGGGGCTTATCAAGGACGAAACCCGGACTGTAAAGGAACGTTTTGGCGACAAACGGCGTACCGAAATTGTGGCCGGAGAAGTAGAAAATATCAACATCGAAGACCTTATCAAAAAAGAAGAGATGATGATCACCATCTCCAACCTGGGCTACGTCAAGCGGGTCCCCGTTTCCAGTTACCGTAACCAGGGCCGGGGCGGCAAGGGCATGCAGGGCGCCAAGTTGACGGAGGACGACTACATCAAACAGATCTTTGTGGCCTCCACCCACGAGTACATCATGTTCATCACCAGCGCGGGCAAGGCCTACTGGATGAAGGTCCACGAACTTCCCGAAGGAAGCCGGACCAGCAAGGGTTCCCACATCAAAAGCCTCCTTACCGTTTCCCCCAACGAAGACATTACCGCCATCGTTGCCTTAAAGGACTTTAACAGCGATCCCGGCGATACCCCTCTCTTCCCCGGCGGAGGTCTCTACCTCTTCATGGGGACCGCCCGGGGAGTTGTCAAAAAGGCTGCGGTCAGCGAATTTTCCAACGCCAAAACACGGGGGATCATCGCCATCAACCTGGACGAAGGGGACCGGCTGGTCAGCGCCCTGCTTACCGGCGGTTCCGACGAGGTGGTCCTGATATCCCGCAAGGGCCAGGCCCTGCGTACCGGGGAGGACCAGATCCGCCCCATGGGAAGATCAAGCCGCGGGGTTTCGGGCATGAAGCTGGACAACGACGATGAGTTGTCCGGGCTGCTCAAGGTGGTGCCGGAGGAGAAAATGCTAATCCTCTCCGAATTCGGCTACGGCAAGCGGGTGGATTTTTCCGAATTCTCAGGCCACGGCCGGGGAACCGGGGGGCAAAAAATCTACACCGTAAGCGAGAAAACCGGGGAGATTGTAGGCTGTGTCAACGTCCAGGACAACGAAGAAATCATGTGCATCACCAGCCAGGGGAAATCCATTAAAATAACGGTACAGGATATCCGGGTCATGGGCCGCAGCGCCCAGGGAGTGCGTATTCTTAGCATCGACAAGCCGGACTTTGTGATCGGTCTTGACCGCATCGTCAGGGAAGAAGATTGAGCGTTATGCAGGAGGAAGCCTAAAGGCCCCTGTGCCGAATGTGCGCTATAAAAAACCATGCGAATTACGATTCCGGATACCGTTGTGATAATCCTGGCCCTGGGAATTGTGATATATTCGGCAGCCCTGGTTTACGGATCGGAGGACGGCGTTCCCCAGGTGGTCCTTGAATCCGGCGGCCGCCGCTGGGAATATCCCCTGAACGCCGTGGAGACCATCGCCGTACCCGGCCCCCTGGGAGATACCATCATCGAACTACGGGGAAACGAGGCGCGGATTGCCGCATCGCCCTGCACGGGCCAGAACTGCATCGCCGCCGGGGCCATTCACCGTCATGGGCAGTGGATCGCCTGCCTCCCCAACCAGGTAATGGTCTCCGTGCAGGCCGCCCCCGGTAAAGGGCCGGAGCTTGACGCCGCCGCCTGGTAAAAAAGAACCGGACATAGCCCTGCTGGGCGCTCTGTGCCTCTTCCTTTCAACCCTGGAATACCTTATTCCCAAACCGCTGCCCTTTATACGGATTGGCCTTGCGAATCTTCCCCTCATGGCGGCGCTGGATCTGCTCCCCCCCCGGCGTTTTGCTTTGTTGGTACTTATTAAAATTACCGGGGCGGGAATCGTGGGGGGAACTTTTTTCTCCCACGTGTTCGTCTTTTCCCTTTCGGGGAGCATCGTTTCGGCCCTGGTGATGTACGGCCTTAGACAAATATATCCTACAAAACCGTCGAACCGCCGGTTAAGCCTGGCGGGTATCGGCGCGGCCGGAGCACTGTGTTCCACGGGAATTCAACTGTTCCTGGCCCGGTTTTTGATTTTCGGCGGCGGGGTGCAGTACCTTATCCCCCCGTTCCTCGCCGTTTCCCTGATCACCGGCTGCGCCCTGGGGCTGTTTTGCGAATACTTCTGCCGCCATTCCCGCTGGTACCGGGGAATGCCGCCGGATGCCGAACCCGCCGTCTTCGCCGCTCCCTCCCCTCCCCTCCCCCGGATGCCGGAGGCCCGGCGCAGGCTGAGACAGAACCGCTGGGATCAACGGTTTAACCCATCGGAGCTGGTAATCGCGGGATTCGCCGCCCTGTTACTGTTCCTGCTCAACCCCTCCACCCCGGGGCGTTTTCTGCAATTCCTGTTTTTCTGGTTCTGCGCCTGGGCCTCGGGTAAAAAAAATAACCCCCTCATAACGATTTCCGTCATCGCGGGGATTGTATTGGTGAATCTTCTGGCGCCCTACGGCAGGGTACTGGCGGCGATTGGCCCCCTGCATATCACCGAGGGAAGCCTGATCGACGGCCTCCGCAAGGGCATCACCCTGGAAGGGCTGCTCATGCTTTCCGCCGCCGTTATCCGCGGCAAATCTTTTTCCGGCGCTTCGCCGGAAACCGGTATTCCCGCGACTCGCTGCGGCAACCGGGCCGCCGTTTTTGGGCGCGCTTTTAAGCGCCTCCTGGGGGAGTCCCTGTCGGTCTTCGGGGCCCTGCGTGATAAAAAAGGGCGGGTTCGGCCGGGACACTTCATTGAAGACATAGACAGGCTGCTTCTGAATCTGAACACCGGCCCCATCATGGCCGCAGAAACCCAGGAGACCGGCATGGCCCCCCTTCCGCCGGAACAGTTCGAAGCCCCGGCGGGCGGACGGCTATGGCTTGCCCTGGGGCTGCTTATAACGGCAACCCTTACCGTACTACCCGGAATCTTGAGGCTCTAAGGCGCTCGACCTACAGCAATTTTCAGTTTAGAAAAATGGTCAAATGGTGTTGTTTCCAGAGATGTTACCCGGTGTTATCTTTCACCATTTGACCATTTTTTACCTCGAATTCCCTTAGACAACCGGCAATTCTCAGCTTGGGAAGAGATAAAAAGGCGCCCTGCCCAAAGCCGGGCGGGGCGTCAGGGGGAAAAACAAGGGGAAGGGGCCCCTGTTTTTCCCCCTGACAGGACCCCAAGGAGATGTTACCGGCGCCTTTTTTTTGTGGAATGGTTAAACTGAGAATTGCTGCTTCAGACCTTAGGTACTTGACACGCCGTCTTTTATATAAAGTATAATCGGGAATCGGGCGCTGCCCTTGCCAAAATCATAGCAATAAAGTAACCCTTGCAGAGAAATTTGTCAACATAGAGGGTGCGTATTTTTTCTACAAAAATGACAACCCAGCCTAAAAA
>JAIRXT010000115.1 GCA_031268125.1 Treponema sp.
TTATCCGGCTGGGGATCATTCTGTGGTACATGAATTCCGGCCGCTGGATAAAACCGGTAACCAATTCCGGGCGGGAGGAACTGGAAAAATTCAGGAAGGAAATGGGCCTGGCGTCCAAAGGTCCCTGAAGCGGCGGATTTTTTTGGACCCCCGCGGTATCATCCGCTTATGTACACCCTGCTTGTCCTGGCCGATGATCTGACCGGGGCCCTGGATACGGCTGTTAAATTCGCACAACGGGGAATCCCCGTCCAGGTTCTTGTAAGGTGGAAAGGACCGGGGATAACCGGAGAAACGGAAAAAGCGGGGCCGCCGGGGGCTCCCCTCCCGGACGAGGGGGTTCTGGTGATTAACACCAATACCCGCCACAGCCCGGCGGAGGCGGCCCGCAGTACCGTGATGCGGGTCCTGGAGCGCTACGCCGCGGTACCCTATGTGTACAAAAAAACCGACTCCACCCTGCGGGGAAACATCGGGGCGGAACTGGAAGCCCTGGTCCTGGGCCGGAAGCTCCGGGTTCTCCCCTTTGTCCCGGCCTACCCGGACCTGGGACGCCATACCCGCGGGGGGCGGCAGTACCTGGACAGCGTCCCCATCGATCAAACCGCTATGGCGAAGGACGCGCTGAACCCCATCCGCCGCAGTTTTATTCCCGGCATCATCGCCGAAGAAACGGCCCTGCCGGTACGGCTTATTCCCGGCGGGCCCGCGGGGGCCGGCGCCGGACCGGAAATATGGATCTACGATGCGGAAAAAAACGCCGATCTGCGGGAAATTGCCCGGACCCTGGAGGAACAGGGACTCCTGGCGGCGGCGGCGGGCTGCGCGGGCTTTGCGGAATCTCTTGCGGACCGTATCCCCTTCGGCAATGGGCAGCCCGGCGGAAAGACTCCGGTGAAACCGGTTTCTTCTCCCAAAAAAGCCCTGCCGCCCGGCGGGAATACGCTGCCGGTCCTGGTCGTCAGCGGGAGCCGGCACCCCGCCTCCCTGGCCCAGACGGAGGCCGCCTTAAAGGCGGGTATTCCCGGCGCGGCGGTAGACGGGGATAAGCTTCTCAACCCCCGCTGGTTCGAGGGGGAGGAGGCGGCCTCCCTCATTTCCCGCTGTGGGGAACTGCTGGATACCGGCTGCTGCATCCTGGGAACCGGGATGTCCCTGGGCAGGACGCCGCCGGGAAAAGAGACGAAACCGGTTTCAGGGGCCGGGACGGAAGGCTGGGGAGCGGCGGGGTTCCTGGGGAGGCTGGCCGGCCCGATTCTGAGGCGGCGGCCGGCCCATCTGGTGGTCTTTGGCGGCGACACCCTGTTAGGCGTTACGGAATTCCTGGGCTGCCCCCTGCTTAATCCCATAGACGAGATTCTGCCGGGGATCGTCTTGGCGGGGACCCCTGCGGGACAGCTTATCGTTACCAAATCCGGCGCCTTTGGCGGACCGGGGCTTATCGCCGCGATCCTGGAATTTTTTCGGAATTTGCCGGTGGACGCGGCGTAAGCCTTTGCCCTAAAATAAACGCTATGTATCATTTTTCCACAAAAGGAACCTGCTCCACCCGTATCCACTTCGATATCAGGGACAGCAGGGTTCACGATGTTTCGTTTGAGGACGGCTGTAACGGAAACCTCAAGGCCGTGTCCGCTTTGGTAGAAGACATGGAGGCCGCAGAGCTTATCAGGAGACTCAAGGGTATTCACTGCGGCGTCCGGAGTACTTCCTGCGCCGATCAGCTCGCCAGGGCGGTGGAGGAGCAGCTTAAAGGGAACAGCATACATCTTGTATAAAGTTCCGCCGGTCCCGCCGTTTTTGGACCCCCTCCCGTGAAACTGTTGCTCCATGCCTGCTGCGGCCCCTGTTCGGCGGGCTGCCTGGGGGGACTGGCGGAGGAAGGCATAGAACCGGTTTTGTTCTGGTACAATCCCAACATCCATCCCTGGACGGAGTACCGGTCCCGGCGGGACTGTTTAGAAGTTCTTGCCCGGGAAGAAGGTCTTGAACTGCTGAAAATTGACGAATACGGACTCCGCCTGTTTCTTGGGGGGCTGAATACCGTTGAAACCGGCGGTGATTCTGGGGCCGGCCGCTGTAACTACTGTTACCGGCTGCGGCTGGAAAAGACCGCGGAAGCGGCCCGGCAGGGGAACTTTGACTGTTTCAGCACTACCCTGCTCATCAGCCCTTACCAGCGGCACGAAGACATCAAAAAAACCGGGGAAGACCTGGCCGTGCGGTACGGCGTACCGTTTTTTTACCGGGATTTCCGCCCGCTTTTCCGGGCCGGTCAAGAAAACGCCCGGGGGCGGGGGTTCTATATGCAGAAATACTGCGGCTGCATTTTTAGCGAGGAGGAACGTTACACCCGATGATGTACCCCGCAAGCCCCCGGCCGGAAACGGCATGAGCGGCCGCTTCCTCCGCCGGGCGGGCGGCGGCGAGGCCGTCAGGAAACTCTGCACCAAGGCCGTCCTGGAGCGGGGCTTGATCAACGAAGGGGACCGGATCCTCATTGCCGCTTCCGGGGGTAAAGATTCTACCGTCATGGCCTGGGCCCTTTCCGGCTTGCGGCCGGCAATCAAAAAAAACTACAGTCTGGAGGCCCTGCATATTTCCAGCGACTTCTGCGCCTGCTGTAAAAAATCCACCCTGTCCCGGCAGCTGGCCGCATGGGGCATCCCCTTTACCGACCTTTTTGTGCCGATCATCGGCCGCCTCAAAGAGGGGAAAAAGATGAACTGCTACTGGTGTTCCACCCAGCGGCGCACGGAACTGCTGGCATACGCCGTAGAACACGGTTTTAACAAGATCGCCCTGGGGCATCACCTGGACGACATCATCGAAACATTTTTCATGAACCTCTGCGCCAAGGGGGAACTATCCGCCATGCCCATCCGCCTTGCGTACCGGAAATACCCGGTGGAACTGATCCGGCCCCTGGCCTACCTGGAGGAACGGCAGATCATCGCCTGCGCGGCGGAACAGGACATCCTTAAAGCGGCCTGTACCTGCCCTTTCGGGATCAATTCCAAACGCCGGGAAATGCGCGCACGGATTGCCGAATTCACCGGCGCATCCGGCGCGGTCAAACGGCGCATACTACAGGCGCTGGCCTCCGGTTCAACGGATCTGCTTGGGCCAAATGCCGGTTAGGGCGCCGGATTCTATGAAAACACAGGCACTGTGTTTTGTCCTCTTCGGGTATCTTTGCTCATCATGTACCGGTCTGAACCAATCCCCTGAGCTAACGCCCTGCCCGGCGGACATTGCCCGGCAGGCGCTGGAATACGCCTTTGACTATTCGACGGCCGATACCGAATATGAATTCGGCGGGCAGGATTCGCTTAGGGCGATAAAGATTGACTGTTCAGGACTGGCGGTCAATTGCTACAAATATGCCGTTGCCGGAACTGATTATTACCTGCCATTCTATGATGCTGCGGTCATAAACTTTTTTCGTGAATGGTCTGTTTCGACAATCGATCCGCGGCCGGGTGATTTAATTTTTATGGGAGATGATAAAAACAGTCCAACCCACATGAGCCTTTTTGTCAAAAAAGAGGGCGGAAATATCCGCTTTATTGATTCGACTTTGAAACCGGAAGAACTTATTAACGGTGTGTCGGAAAGACATTATCCTGAAAATGATGAACGGTTTTTATCTTTTGGAATTTTATTGTTAAAGAAATGAGCCGGTTCCAAAACTACGGCAATGACTATGCCGGAAGCAAGATCCCGGCTTTCCCCCTATCCGGTCCGCTCGCCCAGGAGCAGCTTGAGTTCCTGGATGGTGTTGACCAGTTTGGTCCGCTCCAGGTTCTGGAAGCGCCGGGGTATCATTTCTTTGCTGGTACATTCCAGCACGGCCACCAGGTTTTGCAGTTCTATCTCGTGGGGGTAGGCTGCGGGGATAAAGTCCCCCATGACGTCTTCCATGTCCTCCCGGCTGACAAAGCTGCGGTCCTCCATAGCGGCCCGCAGTTTGGCCCGGATAAGGACCGCCTCCAGGTCCGCGCCGGAAAACTCATGGCGGAATTTTTTAAACAGGTCCGTGATGGGGAACTTGCGGATAGAAAGGTCCAGTTTCCGTACCAGGGTATCGAACAGGGCCTCCCGTTCCCGGTCGCTTTCCGGGTAAAACAGGGCCAGGTGTTCTTCCGCCCGGCCCTGGCGCTTCAGGTCGATGGGGATAAGGTCCGGCCGGCAGGTGATGAGAAACCAGATGATCTTGCCCCGGTATTCGGTGTTTCCCATGAAGCTGGCGATCT
>JAIRXT010000149.1 GCA_031268125.1 Treponema sp.
GCAAGCCTTGGAGGAATAATGGCTAAGGAACGAATTCGCGTGCGGCTGCGCGGTTTTGATGTTGAACTAATCGATCAGAGCGCGAAATCCATCGTTCAAACGGTACAGAAGGCGGGGGCCAAGGTTACTGGTCCAATTCCGCTTCCCACCCGCATCAACAAGGTTACGGTACTTCGTTCACCGCATGTGAACAAAAAGTCCCGTGAACAGTTTGAGATGCGGACCCATAAACGGTTGATCGATATTATCGATCCTTCCCCGGAAGTAATGGATTCTTTGATGAAGCTGGAACTTCCTGCCGGGGTGGACGTTGAAATAAAGCAGTAATCCTGTTTTTTGGAGTAAGAGATGTTGGGGCTATTGGCCAAAAAAGTGGGCATGACACAGGTTTTTGACGAAGAAGGCAACTTGGTTCCGGTAACGGTTCTGCGTTTTGACCCGAATGTTGTTATTGCTCAAAAGACCAGGGAAAAAGACGGTTACGAGGCCGTTGTTGTTGGTGTGGACGATAAGAAAAAGCAGCTTGTAACCAAGCCCTATGCCGGGCAGTTTCCCGAAAACATCTCCCCCAAAAAAACATTGCGGGAATTACGGGATTTTGAAAAGGAAGTTGCTGTGGGGGATTCCCTTGGGGCTGAACTTTTTGAAGGCTGCCGTTATGTGGATGTATCCGGTGTTTCTAAAGGGAAAGGTTTCCAGGGTGTAGTACGGCGCTATGGCTTTGGCGGTGGCCGTAAAACCCACGGCTCCAAATTCCACCGGGAACCGGGGTCCACCGGCCAGTCCACCTATCCACACCGGACTTTTAAGAATGTAAAGTTGCCGGGTCATATGGGCAGGGAGCACATCACTACGCTGAGTCTGCGGGTGATTAAGCTTGATACGGAAAAGCAGCTTATTATGATCCGGGGTTCTGTGCCCGGGATCAACAAGGGCTTGGTGTTTGTCAGGGCAGCGGTCAAGAAATAAGGGCGGCAGGATGAATCATACGGTGTATTCAATAGATGGCAAGGAAACTCACAGCATTGAATTGGATGATGCAGTTTTTGGACTTCCGATGAACGAAGATGTGATTTGGTATGCCATAAACAACGAGCTTGCTAACCGGCGGCAGGGAAATGCCAGTACCAAAGACCGGGGAGAAGTTCACGGTTCTAATGCCAAACCTTATAAACAAAAGGGAACCGGCCGGGCCCGGCGGGGCGATAAAAAGTCCCCTGTTCTCGTAGGCGGTGGTGTTGTGTTTGGGCCTAAACCCCGGGATTATTCCTATTCAATTCCAAAAAAGGCAAAACGAGTGGCGATAAAAACCATTCTTAGTTTGAAGGCCCAAAGCGACATGTTAAAAATTGTAGAAGATTTTTCGATTGAAAGCGGAAAAACGAAAGACCTGGTGGGGCTGTTGAAGAATTTTGGTGATGAAGTACGGACTGTGCTTATCCTCAAGGATGATGATCCCAAACTTAAGCAGGCGGCTTCCAATATCCCTTGGCTTTCCTATCTTTCTTACAACCGTTTGGCCGCCCATGATCTTTTTTATGGACGCCGGGTATTGATGCTTGAGACTGCGGCGAAAAACCTCAACGGATTTTATGCCGAAAAAGTTCAGGAGGCCGCTGAATGATTAACTACGAAAGTATTCTCATAAAGCCGGTCCTTTCCGAAAAGGCAAATGTCCTTCGGGAAGAAGGAAAATATGTGTTCAAGGTGGACCCCCGGGCCACAAAAATAGAGATTAAAGAGGCGGTTCGCCGGCTTTTTAATGTGCATCCCATTTCTTGTACTGTCATGCGGGTAGGTGGGAAACCTAAACGGCAGCGCAATCGGGCGGGTCTTACTGCTTCCTGGAAAAAGGCAATTGTCCGGCTTCCTAAAGATGAGAAAATCAGCCTTTTTGAGGGCGTGTAGGGGATAGGGGAAAATGGGAATTAAAACATACAAGCCTATCACCGCAGGTATGCGGCAATGGACCAGCTTGGATCGCTCAGAGCTTACCAAGGGTATAAGTCCGGAAAAGGTACTTACCTCCGGCAGGCCGGAAAAAGCCGGGCGGGATTCGCAGGGGCGTATTAGTGTAAGGCACAAGGGCGGCGGTCATAAACGTCTGTACCGGACCGTGGATTTCAAACGGGATAAGATTGGTGTTTCCGGCAAGGTTGCTTCTATCGAATATGATCCCAACCGTAGTTCTAATATTGCTCTTGTCCACTATGTAGACGGTGAAAAACGTTATATTATTGCTCCCAAGGGTCTTACAGTAAACACCTTGATCATCAGTGGTCCTAATGCACCCATCGAAGTTGGGAATGCGTTGCCGCTGGAAAATATTCCCCTTGGGTTTACGGTTCACAATATCGAGCTTACCTTGGGCCGGGGCGGTCAAATGGCCCGGTCTGCCGGAACCGGGGCTCTTATTGCCGCTAAAGAAGGGGACTATGTAACCCTCAAACTCCCTTCTGGGGAGACGCGGATGGTTTTCAAAAAATGTTACGCCACTATTGGTGTGGTGGGTAACGAAGATCATATGAATACCTCTCTGGGTAAGGCAGGCCGTAAGCGTTGGCTGGGTGTACGGCCGACAGTTCGTGGTATGGCGATGAACCCGGTAGATCATCCTCATGGGGGTGGCGAAGGGAAGAACAAGGGTATTCATCCGGTTACTCCCTGGGGTCAGCCTACAAAGGGATATAAGACCCGGAAGAAACACAAGCCTTCATCCCGGTTTATTGTAAGCCGTGGCAAAAATAAGTAGGGAATTGGCGAGGAGTTAAGGGTGTCAAGGTCCATCAAAAAGGGGCCCTTCATAGAGAAGAGCCTGTATAAGAAGGTATTGGAAGTAAGCAAGACGGGGGATAGGAGGATGATTAAAACCTATTCCCGTTGTTCTACCATCATTCCCGAGATGGTTGGTGGGACTATATCTGTGTATAACGGGAAGACGTGGATACCTGTTTATATCACGGAAAACCTCGTAGGCCATAAACTTGGTGAATTTGCCCCTACCCGGATTTTCCGGGGTCATGGCGGTTCGGACAAGAAAGCGGCGAAGTAACAGGAAAGGAATATGGTGAAAAAAAGCGGCGGTTACAGAGCCATAAGCAAGTATCTTATTGCGTCTCCATTTAAGCTAAGGCCGGTGGCGGATCTTATTCGCCGTAAACCTTATACTGAAGCGGTTTCCCTGCTTGCGAATTTGTCTCACAAAGGCGCCCGGCTCATTGGGAAAACGGTGAAGTCTGCCGCTTCTAATGCCTTGGAGCAAAATAAGCAGCTTGATGAAGATATGTTATATGTACGGGATATATTGGTGGATGAGGGGCCCCGGATGAAGCGTGTGTGGTTCCGTGCTAGGGGCCGGGCTGATATGCTTCTTAAGAGGATGTGCCACATTACCGTGGTAGTGGATGAAACAGCGCAAGCCGGGGCTACGCGTTAACGGCGGGGGAGTAAGGTGGGACAAAAAGTAAATCCAACCGGGTTACGGCTTGGAATCAACAGGACTTGGGGTTCCCGGTGGTATGCGGATCCCAAGGAATATGCCGATACCCTTCATGAGGATATTAAGCTTCGGGCTTTAATCATGAAAATGCCCGAAACAAAAGGCGCTGATGTTGCTGAACTGGAAATTATCAGGCATCCTCAGCGGATTACTATTACGATTCATACGGCCCGCCCGGGGGTTATCATCGGAGTTAAAGGCGCTAATATCGAAAAAATTGGCTCGGAACTGCAAAAGCATGTAGCCAAAAAAATTCAGATAAAAATCAAAGAAGTACGAAATGCTGATAACAATGCCCAGATTGTCGCCCAGAATATTGCCCGTCAGCTTTTAGCCCGTTCCAGTTTTAGGCGGACCATGAAGCAGGCTATTTCCAATGCCGTTAAAAAGGGTAATGCTCAGGGTGTTAAGGTGCGGCTTTCCGGACGGCTGGGAGGCGCCGAAATGTCCCGGACGGAAGAAGCCAAGGAGGGCCGGATTCCCCTGCATACGTTGCGGGCCGATATTGATTACGGTTTTGCTGAAGCCCATACTACATTTGGTTCTATTGGAGTGAAAGTCTGGGTTTATAACGGCATGAAATATGGCAAAGAACAGAAAGAAGACGCCGGCGCTCTGGTACGTAAGCGGCGGGAACGTGCGGGAGTAAGGAGTTAGCCATGCTGAGTCCGAAGCGTGTAAAACATCGTAAAGTACAACGCGGTAATATGCCGGGGAACGCTACCCGGGGGAATACGGTGGCCTTTGGGGATTTTGCTTTAGTGGCAATGGATCGTATGTGGATTACTAACCGGCAGATTGAGGCTGCCCGTATTGCCCTGAATCGTCATGTTAAGCGGGGTGGTAAAATTTGGATCCGTATTTATCCCGATAAGCCCTATTCCAAGAAACCTGCAGAAACCCGGATGGGTAAAGGTAAGGGCGCTCCGGAATACTGGGTCGCTGTGGTTAAGCCCGGGACGGTGATGTTTGAGCTGGGCGGTATCGAAAAAACAATCGCAGAAGAGGCGATGACCCTTGCGGGGTCCAAACTTCCGATTAAAACCAAATTTGTAGCCCGTTCTGATATGGAACTGGGTATTTAAGCGCTGGTACGCTGAAAAGGGACGGCGAGGATGAAGAATTCGTTTAAAAGCCTGAGTTTTCCCGAGCTCAAGGCAAAACGGGAAGAACTTAACCGGAAGTATATGGAATTTCGGTTCCAGATGGTTATAGGCCATGTGGATAATCCTCTGCAAAAGCGTGTTATGCGTCGGCAGATTGCCCGGCTCAATACCCTGATCCGGCAGCATGAAATTACGGCGCAGATTCAGGCAAGCGTGGTGGAGGCGAAATAATGGCAGTTGAGGCGGTTAAGACTAAAAAAGAATTTGTGGGGGTCGTAAAAAGCGACAAAATGGATAAAACTATTGTAGTCGCAGTAGAAACCACCACCCTGCATTCCCTGTACAAAAAGTATGTACGGCGAATCAAAAAGCTTAAGGCCCACGATGAGACCAACGATGCGAAAGCGGGAGATCGGGTCAGGGTCGTAGAGTGCCGGCCCATCAGCAAGGAAAAATGCTGGAAACTCGCGGAAATTATTGAGCGGGCAAAATAGGTCACGGGGAGTGGGGAAAAATGGTTCAGGTGGAAACGTTCCTGAATGTGGCAGACAATTCAGGGGCTAAGATCGTCCAATGCATCAAAGTCCTGGGCGGTTCCAAACGGAAATACGCAAGGATTGGTGATATTATTGTGGTGGCGGTGAAGGATGCCCTTCCCACATCCGCAATTAAGAAGGGTTCTGTCGAAAAGGCGGTGGTGGTACGTACCCACAAAGAATACCGCCGTCCCGATGGTACATATATTCGTTTTGACGATAATGCCTGTGTCATTATTGACGGGGCGCTTAATCCCAAGGGGAAACGTATTTTCGGGCCTGTCGCCCGGGAATTGCGGGAAAGGGCTGAATTTATGAAGATTGTATCCCTTGCCCCTGAGGTGTTATAGGAGTTTACCATGACCCAGGCAGTACATAAGTTCAAATTAAAAAAGGAAGATACCGTTCAGATAATTACCGGCAAGGACAAGGGAAAACGAGGGCGGGTGTTGAAGATCCTTCGTGATAAGGACCGGGTAGTTGTGGAGGGTATAAATATCGTAAAAAAGGCGCGAAAGCGCCGGAATCAGCAGGATCGGGGGGGTATTGTGGAGATTGAGGCTGCGATCCACAGTTCCAATGTGATGATTGTATGCAAAAAATGCGGGCCAACCCGGATTGGGTATAAGCTGGAAAAGGACCCGGAGGGGAAAACAAGCAAAACCCGGGTCTGTAGAAAGTGTGGAGAGGTTCTGTAATGACTGTATATGAACCAAGGCTTAAGAAAATTTACCGTGAACAGATAGCGGGTGAACTTTTAAAAGAATTTGATTATTCTTCCCCTATGCAAACCCCAAGATTGGCAAAAATCGTGGTAAGTATGGGCGTGGGAGAGGCTTTGCAAAATAAAAAACTTCTGGATGCCGCTATTGACGATTTAACCCAGATTACCGGCCAGAAAGCGGTTAAAACCAAGGCCCGCAAAAGTATTGCGAATTTCAAGATTCGGACCGGTCAGGAAATCGGAGCCAAGGTAACGCTTCGCGGGGCCATGATGTATGAATTTCTGGACCGGCTGGTGAATGTAGCCCTCCCTCGTGTTAAGGATTTTAGAGGGGTTAACCAGAACGCATTTGACGGCCACGGGAATTATTCTTTGGGTATTACGGAGCAGATCATCTTTCCCGAGATTGATTTTGATAAAATTGAACGGGTTGCAGGGCTTAACATTGTTATTGTAACTACTGCCAGGACCGATGCGGAGGCGAAAGCTTTCCTCAGCAAGTTTGGCATGCCCTTTCGAAAGTAGGAGGCACCTATGGCAAGAAAAGCGATGATTATCAAGGCGTTACGGACGCCTAAATATAAAACCAGAAAAGTGAACCGTTGCAGAATTTGCGGAAGGGCCCGTGGGTATCTGCGGAAGTATGAGATGTGCCGTCTTTGCTTTCGTAAGCTGGCAAGTGAAGGACTTATTCCCGGTGTCACTAAATCAAGCTGGTAAGGCAGGAGAACAAGGATGAGCGTTTCTGATCCCATTGCGGACATGCTGACCAAAATCCGGAATGCCGGAATGGCAAAGCACGAAAAGGTTGATATCCCCACCTCTAAGCTGAAGCTTGAAATTGTAAAGATTCTGAAAACTGAAGGGTATATCAAGAACTTTAAAAAGGCGAATCAGGATGGGGCTAATGTGATCAGGGTATTTCTGAAATACGACGATCAAACGGCTCCGATTATTCACGGTATTGAGAAAGTTTCCAAACCCGGGCGTCGTGTATATATGGGATATAAAAATATGCCCAGAGTTTACAACGGTTATGGTACTCTTATTGTTTCTACATCCGTAGGGGTAACCACCGGCAGGAAAGCCGCCGAGAAAAAAGTAGGCGGCGAGATTATCTGTACTGTTTGGTAAGGGGCAGAGCATGTCGCGAATCGGAAAAATACCGGTCAAAGTTCCCGCAGGAGTTAAAATTAGCTTCTGCGATGAGGTAATGATCGTGGAAGGACCCAAAGGCCAACTCTCACAGAAATATCATCCTGTCGTTACCTTTGAGGACAAAGGCGGTGAAATTATTGTGGGCCGCCAAAATAATGAAAAGCAGACGATGGCTTATCACGGTCTTTACCGGAATCTGCTTAATAATATGGTAATTGGGGTTTCCGCGGGGTTCAGCAAGACCCTTGTGATTAGCGGGGTCGGTTACCGGGCGGAAGTTCAGGGCAATATTCTCAGTATGAGCCTTGGTTATTCTTCTGATGTTTATGTCGGTATTCCGGATGACATCAAAGTTACCGCAGATGCCCAGGGTAAGGTTGTTATTAACGGAATCGATAAACAGCGGGTGGGTGAGTTTGCCGCACAGGTACGGAAGCTCCGGCTCCCTGAGCCTTACAAGGGCAAAGGTATCAAATATGAGAATGAGCAGATCAGAAGGAAAGTCGGTAAGTCCGGAGTAAAATGATGGACTGCCCAGTTCTTTGTTTTGAATGAAGTCGCAAAGTGGTTTTTCTATAGGAGTTGATGAGAAATGTTGCGGAAAATCGTTGAAAAGGACAGAAGACGCTTAAAAAGGAAAGTCCATATCCGTAAACGGATTTCCGGTACTTCCGAGCGGCCGCGAATGACCGTTTTTCGGAGTAACAGGTCTTTGTCTGTTCAAATTATTGATGATACTAAAGGTTGCACGGTGGCTTCTGTTTCGACCCTGGAAAAAGATTTGCGGGGGATTAAAGTGACCAAAGAAGGGGCCGGGCAGCTTGGAGAATTGATGGGGAAACGGCTCCTGGAAAAAGATATCAAGACGGTTGTCTTTGACAGGAACGGTTATTTGTATCATGGGGTTATTAAGGCGTTGGCCGATGGGGCCCGGAAAGCCGGGGTTCAATTCTAGGGGGCGGGATGGACGCACAGGAAAAAGGTTCTGGGCAGCTTGATGCAGGCGAACAGTTGCCGAAGGACGATTCGGTCAAAGGCAGCGCTGAACTTGTCAAAAGTAATGCGGAATCGGGCAGTGATAGTCGGCCACGATTTGAAGGCCGTGGCCGGCGGGATGGCCGGGATCGGGACAGGAATCGTGATTCCGCAGACAAGGATTTTGTCGAAAAATTGGTAAAGCTGAATCGGACAGCCAAGGTTGTCAAAGGCGGCCGTAGATTTTCATTCTCTGCGCTTACGGTTATTGGCGACCGGAAGGGCAATGTAGGGTATGGTTTTGGTAAGGCCAATGATGTTTCCGAGGCGATTCGTAAAAGTATTGATAAGGCAAAGCGGAATATGGTGAAATTGCCCGTCAAAAACGGAACAATTCCCCACGAGATTACCGGTTTTTTCAAGGCTTCCCAGGTTATTCTTAAACCTGCCTGTTCGGGAACAGGGATCATTGCCGGGGGGCCGGTACGGGCAATAATGGAGGCCGGGGGCGTTACTGATGTGTTAAGCAAGTCTATTGGGGCCTCAAGCCAGTACAATGTGGTCAAAGCAACCTTTAGTGGAATTGGGAGACTTATGGACGCAAAGACTATTGCCAGAAACCGGGGTAAGTCTCTTAATGAGTTGTGGGGTTAATATGGCGCAGAAAATTCGGATCCGTTTGGTTAGGAGTGTTATAGGTTCTCTTCCCAAGCAACGGGCAACAGTACGTTCATTAGGCCTGCGAAAAATTGGCTCAGTAAACGAATTGGAAGCAAGCCCTTCGGTACTGGGAATGGTACGGACAGTTTTTCACTTGGTTTCCGTTGAGGAGCTTCCGGCCTCCTAGGGAGGGTGGAATGAGGAGATAGGAATGCACGATTTCGATTTACATGCCCCTGAAGGTTCAAACAGGCGAAAAAGGATACTTGGCCGTGGTCAGGGATCCGGCCGGGGAACCACCTCAGGGAAAGGAAATAAGGGCCAAAAAGCCCGTTCCGGCGGGAAGACCTATGTTGGTTTTGAAGGGGGCCAAATGCCTCTGTATCGCCGCTTGGCGCAACGGGGTTTTTCTAACTATCCTTTCAAAAAGGACCCGCAGATTATTAATCTTGGAGAAATTGAAACGCATTATGAAGCCTTGGAAACGGTAAATCCCGAGACTCTCCTTAAAAAGGGCTTGATAAAGAAGACTGCTCCGGTCAAAGTACTCGGTGAAGGGACTTTTACCAAGAATCTTACGTTTGCGGTTTCGGCGGTTTCTGCATCCGCCAGAGAAAAGATTGAAAAAGCCGGGGGGTCGGTTTCTATTAAGGGTGATAAGACGCCTAAGAAGCAGGAATAACGCATGGCTAATCCTTTAATTGGCATTTTTAGAGTAAAGGAATTGCGGGAACGAATCATCTTTACCGCATTGATGCTGGTGGTTTTCCGTGTTGGAGCGGTACTTCCTATCCCAGGGATCAATGTTCGGGAGCTCTCCGCCTATTTCCTTTCCCAGGCAAGTTCGGGGAATCCTATCGTTGATTACTTGGATTTCTTTGCGGGCGGCGCTTTTTCAAACTTTTCCGTATTTATGCTTGGAATTATGCCGTACATCAGTATGTCGATCATCATGCAGTTGCTTTTGATTGTTTTTCCCGCTCTTAAAAAAATCTCCCAGGAGGATGGCGGCAGGAAGAAAATACAAAGCTATCAGCGGATTGGAACGGTAGGTGTTTGTATAATTCAGGCTTTCGCTGTTACCCAGTATGCCCGGAGCATCATTCTGAGCGGCGTGAATCTTTTGAATATGGGAATGGTTCCTTTCAGTATTATCGCCATCATGACGGTTACAACGGGGACGATGTTTCTCATGTGGATTGGTGAACAAATTACCCGGCGGGGCATTGGGAATGGGATTTCCCTTCTCATTTTTGCCGGCATTGTGGCCAGGCTTCCCCAGGCTCTCTATGAACTGGGAGACAGAGTGCGGAACGGGCTTAATCCCGTGTTTGTGATTGTGGTTTTTGTGGTCTTTGTGGCGGTGGTGGCCTTGGTAGTGTTTGAGCAGCAAGGACAACGAAAAATCCAGGTCAATTACGCCAAGCGGGTGGTAGGCCGGCGGATGTATGGCGCTCAAAACACTTACATTCCTTTCAAAATAAACCCATCGGGGGTTATTCCGGTTATTTTTGCCTCCTCGATTCTCACGTTTCCACTGCAAATTGCTTCTACTATTGGGGCTAACGTGGCTTGGCTTAACGCCGTATCCCGTGCATTGAGTCCCAGGGGGCTTCTTTATAACATTTTGTACGTTCTTCTTATCATCTTTTTTGCCTATTTCTATACCCAGGTCAGCCTTAATCCCATTGAAATAGCCAAGCAGATTAGGGAAAACGGCGGCTCCATACCGGGTATTCGGGCGGAACGGATAGAAGAGTACCTGACTAAGATTCTTAACCGGATTGTCTTGCCCGGTTCTTTATATCTGGCTCTTATTGCGGTTATTCCGACTTTTATTCAGTGGGCCTTTGATTTTCCCACCTCGATTTCTTATCTTATGGGGGGGACGTCCTTGTTGATACTGGTTGGTGTGGACTTGGATACCATGAGTCAGGTTGAAGGGCTGCTTAAGATGCACCACCATGAGGGGCTTACCAAGCGCGGCCGGCTTAAAGGGCGAAATTTATAATGGCTTGAAGGGTTTCCCAATTGACGGACTGGGAAAAATTCGATATAGTAGGTAGTTACTCGTAAATTTGCGGGCCCGTGGTTTTGCGGGGATAACACATAGAAGGGAGTGTATGGATGAAAGTCCGGACCAGTGTGAAGCCAATTTGTGATAAATGCAAGGTTATCAAACGAAATGGTATTATCCGTATCATTTGTCAGAATCCTAAGCATAAGCAGAAACAGGGGTAATTTATGGCGCGTCTTGTAGGGGTAGACCTTCCAAATAAGCATACCAATATTGCGTTGACCTATATTTATGGTATTGGCCGCTCCAGTGCCGATGTCATTTGTGAAAAGGCAAAAATTGACCCCATGCGGAAGATCAATGAGCTGTCCCAGGAAGAGCTGAACGATCTGCGGCAGATTATCGAAGGGGAATATAAGGTAGAAGGGCGCCTTCGTACTGAAATTGCCTTGAATATTAAGCGTCTAATGGATATTGGGTGTTACCGGGGGCTTCGGCACCGGAAAGGGCTGCCTCTCCGGGGTCAGCGGACCAGGACCAATGCACGTACGCGCAAAGGCAAAAAGAAGACGGTTGCCGGGAAGAAGAAATAGCAGACTGAGCGGTTCGGAATGTCGTGCCCGGCACGACGGTTGGATCCTTGGTTACGGAGGATAAAGTGGCTGCTAATACTAAGAAGCGAAAAGAGAAAAAGTCTGTTTATGAGGGGAATGTATATATTCAGGCTACGTTCAACAATACGATCGTTACTATTACCGATCTTATGGGAAATGCGGTTTCTTGGGCCAGTTCCGGCGGGCTCCAGTTTAGGGGAGCCAAGAAATCTACTCCCTTTGCGGCACAGACGGTAACGGAGACCGCTGCACAAAAGGCCATGCAGGCGGGTCTGCGGGAAGTGCATGTGTATGTTAAGGGGCCGGGGATAGGCCGGGAATCGGCAATTCGGCAATTAGGGGTATTGGGTATTAAGGTGAAGTCCATTAATGACGTAACACCGATTCCGCATAATGGCTGCCGGCCGCGGAAAGCCCGCCGCATGTAAGCCCAAGGGGGAAAAGGAATACTATGGCTAGATATACTGGGCCGGTGTGCCGTTTGTGCCGGGTAGAGCAAAAAAAACTGATGCTTAAAGGGGATCGTTGCAAGAGCGATAAGTGTCCCATTAATAGAAAACGCCCTGCGCCGGGAAAGGATCCCAAGAGTCGTGCAGGGAAGCGTTCCGATTATGGTATTCAGCTTCGGGAAAAGCAGAAGCTTAAGAGAATTTATGGAATGCAGGAGAAACAATTCAGTTTGTTTTTTGAACGGGCGCTTCGCATGACCGGTATTACCGGAGAGAATCTTTTTGTACTTTTGGAACGCCGTTTGGATAATGTGGTGTACCGGCTGCGTCTTGCTACTTCACGGAGTCAGGCCCGGCAGGTGGTGCTTCACGGTCATGTTGCGGTGAATGGGAGAAGAGTTAATGTTCCTTCCTATCTGATAAAACCCGAAGATGAAATTTCTATTGTTGAATCCAGTAGGAGTCTTGTGATTTTCAAAGATGCTTTGAAGGAGTATGGCAGATCCGGAGTAATGCCTTGGCTTCAGTTGGACCCCGATACTTTGAAGGGTAAGTTCCTTGCCGCCCCGCGCCGTAGCGATATTACTGATTTGGCGGACATCAAGGAACAGATGATTGTCGAATTATATTCTAAATAAGGAGTGCCTATGGCCCGGAAGAACCTTCTTAAAGGATTCAAGCGCCCCAAAGGTATTACCTATGAGCATGGCGAATTAAAACAGCATTATGGAAAATTTACCGCATCTCCGTTTGAACCGGGGTTTGGTACTACAGTTGGTAATACTCTTCGCAGGGTCCTTCTTTCGTCGATTGAGGGATATGCTATCACGGCGATTAAGGTAACATCTTATAACGAAGCGGGAACCGCCCATATGGTGTCCAGCGAGTTTGAGATTATCCCCAACGTGGTCGAAGATACACTGGAAGTAATTAACAATCTTAAACAGATCCGCTTGAAGCTTCCTGATGATATGGAGCAGGACATCGTTCTTTATGAATGGTCCGGTAAAGGGGAAATTAAGAGCGATGATTTTGCCCGGACCGGGCAGGTTGAAGTCTTGAGTACCGGCCGACATGTAATGACGCTGATGGATAATGCCAAGTTGGAGATAGAAATCCAGATTGATCTTGGGCGGGGTTATGTGCCTTCCGAGGTGAATGAGCGTTATGTGGATATAATTGGCACTATCCCCCTGGATGCGATTTTCTCTCCGGTTAAGAAGGTAAAGTACGCGGTAGAACCTACGCGTGTGGGACAGCGCAGTGATTACGATAAGCTTATACTTGAAATTTGGACCGATGGTACTATAAGGCCGGATGATGCCTTGGCGGAAGCGGCAAAAGTCGCCAAGGATCATTTTTCGGTTTTTATCAATTTTGACGAAAACAGTCTTGGTGTCGATGATGATTTTGATGAAGATGATGAGCGGGTGCGTCAGATTCTTAATACGCCGGTAGAGGAATTGGAGCTTTCTGTTCGTTCTTCCAATTGTCTTAAAAACGCGAACATCAAAACTATCGGGGAATTGACGCGGAAGACCGAGGACGATATCGCCAAAACCCGGAATTTTGGAAAAAAATCCCTTCAAGAGATCAAGGAAAAACTTAAAGAGTGGAACTTGAATCTGGGGATTACGGATATAAATCAGTTAAAGAACGCAGTACGCGTTGCCCCTCATAAGGAAGTAGAAGATGAAACATAGGAGAGGGTTTAATCCCCTTGAGCGGACTTCCGCACATCGTAAAGCGCTTCATCGCAGTATGGTAACATCCCTTTTTAACTATGAGCGGATTAGGACTACAAAGGCGAAGGCATTGGAAATCCGGCGTAGTGCAGAAAAGCTTATTACCCGGGCCAAGGTGGATTCTGTTCACAATCGCCGTATAGTTTCCAGTCGGCTTTTTAATGAGGGTGTGGTTGCGAAATTGTTTACTGATATTGCCCCTCGTATGAAAGATCGGCTTGGCGGCTATACTCGGGTCATCAAGCTTGGTGAACGGGCAGGAGATGCCGCTGAAATGGTTATTCTGGAGCTGGTTGATTATAAACTGGATACAGAGGGGACGGATAAAAAGGGGAAAAAGACCGTTAAAACGGTATCGAATAAAAGGCCCCCGAAAGATGAGGGCGGAAAGGGCGGCAAGAAAGAGAAGTCCAAGGCCGTCCAAAAAGCCTGAATAGAGGGGGAAGGAAATGTCAAAAGCGCACAGGGGTAAGGGTATCCGTTCGCTGGGATTTCATGGCCGGGGGGAATGCCCGGTGTGTAAGCGAAACAATGTAAAGGTTTTGTATGAACATGAATCCGGCGGGACAAAGGTAAAACTCTGCAAGGTCTGCCGGGCAGCGGTAAAACACGGCAAAAGAAGTATAGCCCACGATTAATTTTCAAATCGCTTATATGGGCTTTATGGATCTTTTTGAATTGGTGCGGGTGGGTTTATCCCGATACCCGTATTCAGTTGTGTTGTTCATGTGGTTTGTGATTTCATCCGGTTCGTTTCGTACAAGAATTTGAAAAAGCTTTGCGCCGGTTTTAGGATAATTTGTTTATATCCCCGCGGGGAAAGCGGATCGGGATATGTTTGAAGTATTCGGCGCAACCAGGAATACCAAATACCTGATAATACGCCAGTCAATGGAATACCCGGCGGGATGATCTGTGTCATTTTGTCAAGTATCCCTTTGAGATACGCCGTACGATTTACACGACTAATAGGCGCAGTTTGTGCGCTTCTCAATTTAATATTTTTTTCTTTTCTCAACAAAACTTGGGAACGTCTTTAATTCCAGATCAGCATCATTCAGGATAATATGACTATCCAAAAAATGCTTAAGATCGAGGCTTTCCCAAAACTTCAGTTTTTGGGAGATGCCTGTCCAGCTACCCTGATTTTAATAGAAAAGGCGGGTTTTAGACCGTTTTTTCGGAAGCCGATCCCAAAACTAACCGAGTTTTGGGATTGGCTCGATCATGATTTTTTTAATGCGTTTTATTGCCTGATGAATCGTTGTTGGTGATTGTTGCTTTTTTGCCACAAAAGGCAATTTATATGTGCCCCCCTCAGCAATTTTACTTTTAGCGAAAAAGCCCCCTTGTCCGCTAAAAAACAGCAGATTTAACGGATTTTTGCAAAAAAACCGTTAAATCTGCAAGGCTTGTGAGACAACCAACCGGGTTGTTGAACAAGCCCCTTGATTAACCCCCTTTTAAGCAATGTTGGTTTTATTTAGAGGGAGAAAAGACGCCCGAAGAATGTAACAGGGGGTGCCGGTGGAAAGAATCTGGGGTGGGGGCCCCGGATTTTTCCAGCCGGCAGGAAAGCCGGTGATTTTGTAGGCGTCTTTTCCATCGAAAAGTTTGTAAAAGTAAAATTGCTGGTGCCCCCTAACCGGGCTTGGACGCGGAACCGGGGGCCGTGCTACACTGGAAAGCCATGATCATACCTAACCTGATTGCGGAGTCTCGGAAGATTGTGTTTAAGTTCGGGTCCAGCACTTTGGCCGACAGCGGGGGCCGGATTAACAGTCCGTTTCTGGCGGAGTTTGCCCAGCAGGCGGCGGGGTTGCTGGGCAGGGGGAAGCAGGTGATTCTGGTTTCCTCCGGGGCGCAGGTGGCGGGGCTGTCCACAATGGACAAGTGGGCCCGGAAGCGGGACATTCACTACCGGCAGGCTCTGTGCGCGGTGGGTCAGGTGGAGTTGATGGGGGCCTGGAAGCAGGCGTTTGGGGGGCACGGGACCCATATTGCCCAAATTCTTTTGACCCAGGACGATTTTGAGGACCCGATCCGCACGCTTAACATGCGGAATACGCTGTTTACCCTGGTTGACGAGGGGATTGTCCCGATTATCAACGAGAATGATACGGTTTCGGTGGAAGAGATAAAAATTGGCGACAATGATACGCTGGCGGCCCAGTCGGCGATTCTGTGGAGCGCTGATCTGCTGGTTCTTTTTAGCGATATTGACGGGCTGTACACGGCGAATCCCAAAGAGCACTCCGATGCGGAATTTGTGGATGAAGTGCGGAATATCGCGGATGTGAGGAGCCGTATTACCCTGGGGGGGGCCAACAGTCTTGGTACGGGGGGGATTGCCACCAAGATTGCTGCGGCGGAGCGGGCCCTGGCCTACGGTATTCCCACGATTATTACCAACGGCGGGGGGCAGCGGGCGCTGGAGGGTCTGGCACAGGGGACCCGGCGGGGGACGGTGTTCCTTCAGGGGCAGCCGACATAGGCGCCGTTTTGAATGCCCGGTTAAGGAGCGAAGATGGACGGGACGATTGTCTGCATTGGCAGCGGGAATATGGGCTGCGCCCTGATGAGGGGGGCGGCGGCCAGCATGGGGGCGGGGGGTATCTTTTTTACCGATGCCGACGGGGACAAGGCCCGGCAGGCGGCGGCGGCTTTGGGGGCGGGAGTTTTCGCCTCCAACGCGGAAGCCGCCCGGCGGGGGGCCTATGTGTTCCTGGCGGTAAAGCCCCAGGTGATGCCCGCGGTGCTGGAGGAAATTGCCCCGGTGCTGGCGGCCCGGCTGGAGGCGGAAGGGGCCGGCGGTTTTAAGGCCCTGGTTACTATGGCGGCGGGCTGGAGCATCGGGAAGGTACAATCCCTTTTGGGGCAGGGGGGAGCCGCCGGTGTTCCGGTGGTCCGCATTATGCCCAATACCCCGGCCCTGGTGTCCAGGGGGATGATCGCCCTGGCCGCTTCGGCGGAGTTTACAGCCTTGGCGGAACTGGAAGGGCTTCTTTCCGCCGCAGGGGTGGTGGACCGGGTGGAGGAATCGTATCTGGACGCGGTAACGGGGCTTTCCGGTTCGGGGCCGGCCTTTGTGTATATGTTTATTGAGGCCCTGGCGGACGGCGGCGTAAGGGCCGGGCTAAGCCGGGACAAGGCGCTGCGTTACGCCGCCCAGACCGTGCTGGGGTCGGCGGCGATGGTCCGGGAAACCGGGAAGCATCCGGGGGAATTGAAGGACATGGTCTGTTCCCCAGGGGGGACCACGATTGCCGGGGTTGCCGCGCTGGAGCGGGCAGGGTTCCGGGGGGCCGTGATGGACGCGGTGGACGCGGCCTGGCGGCGGGCGGTGGAGTTGGGAGACGCCCGCAACAGAAAACCCTGACGGAAGCTAGCTCCCATCCGGCAGAGTTTCCGCCGCCCAACCGGCGACAATTTTTTTCAGGCCTTCGTTGATGAGTTTAAGGGGCCGCCCGCAGACGGGACACGTAAAGCGGCCCTGGGAATCCAGGTGTTCCTTGGCGCAGCCGATGCAGTAACTGGTTCCGCAGGCGGCGCAGGTCCCCGCAGGGAGTTCGTCCGGGGGCATGGCAACAAGCCGCAGAAAAGGCGCGGGGGGCGGGTCCAGCGGTACCCGCCAGGTTCTGCCGCAGCGGGCGCAGAGGATAAGCCGGGTAGTCCCGTCAAGGATACGCTGCCGCAGTTCTTCCCGGCGTTCCGCGTTTTCCCCGGACAGTCCTTCCAGCCGGGCCAAAATCTGCCGGGCATCATCCCAGCGGCCCGCAGAGCTGTAGATCCAGCCCAGGGAGTGCAGAGAAGGGGTATGGGCGCTGTTCAGTTCCAACGCGGCGTTACAGGCGGCTTCGGCCCGGTGGTACTCCCCCTTTTTTACGGCCACGTAAGTAATCAACTCCAGCACGGCGGGGGAAGGGGCAAGATTGTGGGCCCGGGCCAGAAGCGTATCCGCTTCGCCGTATTGGCCCATCCGGATAAGGCAGGATGAACAGTTGGTCAAAAATTCCTGGTTTGCCGGGGCAATGGTAAGGGCCCGCCGGTACCAGGCCAGCGCTTGCTCAAATTGCCCGGAGCGGACCAGAAGGTTTCCCCCGCAGTTCGCCATGAGCCCTTCGGTATCCAGCCCCTTATCCGCTTTCAGAATGACGAGAGCCCGGTCCAGGGAGCCCCGCAGATAGTGGTAGACCGCCCGGTTCACCAGTACCGGCGGCCGTTCCCCCAGGGCGGCGGCAGCCCGGTCCAGGAACCCCGCGGCGGCATCCAGGTCTCCCGCGGCAAGGCTTACCTGGGCGGCCATGTTGTTCACCCAGCCCCAAGTTTCGCCGTGGTTTTCGATAATTCCGCCGGGACTGCCTGTTTCCGCCGCCGGGTCCAGCAAGGACAGGGCCCGCTCCAGATCGGCACGGAGCCGGGGTTCGGCAGGATCATTGTCCAACAGATAACGGTTCTCCGCCAGCCGGAAGCGGAAAAGTCCGTAATCCGGGGCCAGGTCCGCCGCTTCTTCCAGCAAAGGCAGGGCTTCCCGGCGTTTGGCCTTGCGGATGAGGAGCAAGGCCCGCAGGTAACTCAGGGCCGGGTCCCTGTCTGCCGCTTCTTGTTCCGCCGAATCCTCCCCCGCCGGGTCCTCTTTTGCGGCCCCGGCCCTTACCTTCTGCCGCAGGGC
Source organism: Treponema sp. (assembly GCA_031268125.1). Taxonomy (GTDB): domain Bacteria; phylum Spirochaetota; class Spirochaetia; order Treponematales; family Breznakiellaceae; genus JAISFT01. Next base: position 18,156 of record JAIRXT010000149.1, read on the forward strand.
CTCCGCTTGGGTGAATTCCCTGTCCGCTTCATCCCAGTCTTCTATGCCAAAGGCCCATTTCCCCGCCAGCGCGTGAACTTCCCGGTGGTCCGGCCCCAGGGCAAGGAGCTTGGGTATCAGGGCGCCCAGATCGCCGTAGTTATCCGCCCTCAGATAGGCCTGCCCCGCGGCCAGACAGCGGTCCAAGGCCTTTTCCTTCCGGCCAAGTAGATCGTAGGCGTTGGCGGCATTGGCCGCTAACAGCCCGTTTTCCCCATCAAGAGCGAAGGCCCTGTCGTAGGCGGCGGCGGCCTCCCCGTAATTTCTAAGTTCCCAAAACGCATGCCCCAAGAGGGTCAGAAGTATGGCGCTGGGGCCGCGGGTTTCCGGGAACCCGGTAACATAATCCCGCAGTTCGGCGTATTGCCCCCGCAGATAGAGGAGTTTTGCCTTTTCTTCAATCAGCGCCTCCCGCAGGGGAATGCCGGGGAGTACAACGGCGGCGGTAATATACTTTTCCGCATCGTCGTAGAGTTCCTGGGCCTGGGCCAGACGGACGGCCAGCAGCAGATCCCGCCCTTCCTGCCCGGATTTTTCCCACAATTTTTTTAGCTGCGCCAGGGCCGCGGCGTTTTCCCCCATAGCGGCAAAGGTTTCCACCAGCCGCAGCCGGTTTTCCCGCGGAACGGGCGAAGCCGCTGTGGTTTCCGCACCGGGGGACCCGTCCCAGGCCCTCCGGGCGGCCTCCACTTCGGCAGGCCGGGTATCCACGGACAGGTAGTCCAGAAAAGCTTCCGCCGCATAGCCGGGATCCGGGGACACCCCTTCGGAGGCAGCTTGCCCAGCGGCGATGCCGCCGCTCCCCTCGTAAGAAGCCAGCGCAAAACCCACGGTCCCGGCTTCGATAGAGGAATCGTCTATTTCCCCCACCCAAAGGCCGTCAATAAGCAGGATAATATGGCCGCCGCAGGCAATAATCGTCGTCTCCGGGAAGCTGGACAGGGCAGATGGTTCCCCCGCGGCGGCTTCCCCGAATTCAGTCCAGCCGATAAGGGTCAGGGGCGTGTTGTTTCGTACTACGTCCAGCCGGAAGTAACTTTTGCTGGACAGGAGGACCAGGTAGTAGGTCCCCTCATCCATCATGCGGAACACAATCCCCGCTGCCCCATAGCCCCCCTTGGAATCCAGCCGCAGCCGGGCCTTTAGGACCATGTCCCGGCAGGGGCGGGTTCCCTCCACCCATGCCAGGCAGGCGGATTTTTTAAGGCCAAGCCCCAGAACGAAACGCCGGGGCCCCCCGGCCCCCCGCAGATAGGCATCGTAGGCGCTTTCTGATTTAATATCAAAGGGAATTTTGCCGGGTTTGGAAAAGTCGGCTTCCCAAAATTCTTCCCGAATTTTATCATTGGCGGGGTGTCTGCGGCTCCGTAAAATTCGGTGGAAAAAACGGGGCAGAATACGTTTAAGAAAACCGAGCATAGCAATGATGTACCGCAAAACCAAAGCTAAGTCGAGGGATACAAAGCTTGACAGGATACGGAGCATGACGATATGGCAATAAAACCGGCGGACCGCCTGCTTTCCGTTATAGCTCTGGCCGCCCTTGGGACAGCTGCAGCGGCCAGATTAGGCATCGGCGGGAACTGGCGGGCGCCGGCGGGGGAATCCCTCCAGCTTACCGTTCAGGCGGCGGGGGAGGACGGCCTTAGTCCGGAGGATTTGGAAACCCTGGTCGCCGGATACCCGTTTCATTCGGAAAATTCTACCCGGTACGGGCAGGGTCCCGCGGCGCCGGATACCGCTAGGGTCAACGTTACCATCAACACGAAGAATGCTCCCGCCGACATCCTTATTGCCGGTGATCAATCATTGACGGAGGGAATCGAGGCCGGGCTCTACCTCCCCTTGGACTATCAGGATTTTTTGCAGGAATCCCTGCCGGAGTCCCCGGCATTCCCGGTTTCTTCGGCTTTTTCGGCGGCCGGAACCTGGGCCCTGCCTCTGGTCTCCGCGATGGATGTCCTTGTCTATAACATTCCGCTCCTCAGGGAGGCCGGTTTCGACCGCCCTCCCCGGACCCGGAGCGATTTCCTCTTCTATGCCCGGACCATTAAAACCCAGGGCGAAAAAAACCGGCCGCCGGACGGCGGTAAAACCGGACGCTATGGCTTTGCCCTGGGCCTTAGCCCCCAGGACCCCAGGGGCTTGGGCAGGGACATTTATCCCTGGTTCTATTCTTCGGGACTGCCCCTGGTCAAAGACGGGAAACCGGAATTCGGCGGCCGGGATTACACGGAAACGCTGGAATTTCTTTTCACCCTTAACCGTGAAGGGCTTATCATGCCGGGCAGCTTCGATACCACCGGGGCGGACCGGATACAGGACTTTGTCCAGGGCGATGTCGCCATGATCATCGTGTCCACCCGGGAGCTTCGGAGCATCCGCGAAAAAACGGAAGACGGAGCCATCGGCATTACCCTTATCCCCCATGCCGATTCGTATACGGGTAAGCCGGTCATCGGCCTTTCCACCTGGTATGCCGGTATCAGCGCGGCCAGCCCCCACCCCGGCCAGGCAAGGACGCTGTTGCAGCACCTCAGGGAACAGAGCGGACTTCTTGCGGAAACCCTGACCCTGGTACCCGGAGCGGGCGGCTACAGCCCTTACATCGCCGTGGATCCCCTGTTGGACAAGGCCTGGGGTATGTACGAGGCGGCGATCCCCATCCCCAACCGGAGCCCCGGTCAAAACTCCAGTCCGTATCCTGGCCAAACACCCAGCCCGGATCAGACCTTTTACCACGAAATAACCTGGTTATTCCACCCGGATTCCCCCATAACTGCGGAAGAAGCAGCCCAAACCATCCGCCAATCCTGGGGGCAATGGAATGAACCGGAAAATCTATGATACCCTTCGAACAATGGAAATAATCAGACAACTGGGCCTTATTATCGTTTTTGGATACGCCGGCGAAGTCCTTGCACAGTTTCTTCCCCTCAAACTACCTGCGGGAGTCTTGGGAATCCTTCTGGTATTCGGCGCCCTGGGTGTGGGCATTATCCGGCCCCGGCACTTCGGCAAAACTGCGGACTTTATCAGCGCCAACATGGCCTTTTTCTTTTTGCCCCTGGCCGTATCCGTGCTGCAGAACTACCAGGCTATCTCCCCGGTACTGTTCCAGGTACTGGCGGTCTGCCTTATCTCCACCCTTGTTACCTTTGCCGTTTCTTATGCCGCCGTCCGGTTTCTTCGTGTCATCATGGGCGTTCCCCTCTGCGGGGAACAGGCCGGCCCCTCCGCCTCCACAAAAAAACCGGACACCGGCAGGGCCGGGGCAAAAGAGTAGGCCCCCGTGGAACAGATTCTTTCCCTTCCCGCCGCCGGAATCCTGGTGTGCATCGGGGCTTATCTGGGCGGCGTATTGATCCGTAAACTCATCCCCCATCCCCTGGCAAACCCCCTGGTTATCGCCAACATCGTTATCATCCTGGTGATCCTTGTTACACCCCTTACGCCGGAACAGTTCCTGGCCGGGGGCGGCGCTGTCTCCCTGTTCATCATCCCCGCCACCGCGATCCTGGGCCTTAGAATCTACAACCAGCGGGCCGTCCTCCGGGCCAACCTTGTACCCCTGCTTGCCGGCTGTATCGCCGCCGCTGCCTCCTCCCTGCTGAGCGTTTGGGCCCTGGGCCGCCTGTTCGGTATTGATGACCGCATCATCCTTTCCTTGCTGCCTAAATCGGTTACTACCGCTATCGCTATCGATCTATCCGCTGCCCGGGGCGGACTCACCGGAATTACCGTAACCGCAGTAATCATCACCGGAATTTTCAGCGCCTTTATTTCCCCCTTCCTCATCAAAACCTTCAAACTTAAAGATCCTGTCGCCGCGGGAGTCGCCATGGGCGCTTCCGGCCACGCCAATTGTACCGCCGCGGCCCTGGAACTGGGTGAAACCCAGGGCGCCATGAGCGGCATTGCTTTGGGCCTCATGGGAATCATTACCAGCATATTATTTGTGCTGTTCCTGTAAAATTCCGGCGGCCCGTGATGGAGTATAATCCCCTGGTTAAACCCTGCCTAAAATGGGCCGGCGGCAAAAGACAGTTATTGTCCGAAATAAAAAAACATCTTCCCCGGAACATACAGGACTACACCTATTACGAACCCTTTGTCGGGGCCGGGGCTGTTTTTTTTGACCTGCAGCCACCAAAAGCCGTCATTAACGATGTTAACACCCAGTTGATCCTGACCTACGCGGCAGTAAAAGAAAATGTTGAAGAACTTATAGCATTATTGGCGCGGCACAAAGAAAAAAACAGTAAAGAGTACTTTTATTACATGCGGAACCAGGACCGGGACTGCGTACAATTCGACAGCCTGACACGGGCCGAAAAGGCGGCCCGTTTGATATTTCTTAATAAAACCTGTTTTAACGGCCTGTACCGCGTCAATTCCCGGGGCTTTTTTAACGTCCCCCGCGGAAAATACAAAGACCCCGCAATATGCGAAGAATCCCTGCTGCGGCAGATAAGCCGCTACTTCAATGCCAATAAGATTGAAATTCTGAACGGCGATTTTGAACAGGCCGTTTCCGGCGCCGGGGAGGATTCGTTTGTATATTTCGATCCGCCTTATCACAGCCCCTGCAAAACCAGTTTTACCGGTTATCAGGCCGGCGGCTTTAACGAAGAAGAACAGCGGCGTCTCCGGGACACTATGATATACCTGACAAGCCGGGGGGCAAAGTGTTTATTGAGCAATTCCGGCACGGACTACATCCGCGGCCTCTACGATCACGCCCTTTTTAATATCACTCCCGTACAGGCCAAAAGGAGCATTAACGCAGACCCCGCCGGCCGCGGCACGGTCAACGAAGTCCTCATAAAAAACTGGCGGCCTTAGCAGGTTGTAAATGCTAAATAATGGGATAAAGAAAGGGACAAAAAATGTATACCGCGAAGGCGCACAAAGAATCACGAAGGACCGGATTCCCCGGTTTTATGCTTAAGCGCCTGCCGAACATTTCCATTCCCCGATATTCCGCTTCGTGTAATCAAAATTTACGCCGATCTTGAACAGCCCCTTGACGTTCCCTGCCCAGGGCAAAAGATAGTCCTTGCCGTCTATTTGCGCCAACGCCTGTTCCGCCGTACCGTCCAGTTTGAATTCAAAACAGTACACGTAGTCCTTGGTCTCTACCAGCGTATCTATCCGGCCCGCCGCTATACGCACCTCGGAACGGCAGCGTAACCCCAGCATCCTGAATATCAAATGTACCACCGTCTGATAGTACCTTTCATCCCTTAACTGTATGTCATAAGGTATCGACGCAAAGAACGACTCAAGGGAACGCATCACCGTCTCAACATCTCCTCTGGCGAATGACTGCGGCAGCATGAGCGCCAGAGAATCAAGTTCCGCTGCGGAGGCTCTCACGTAATGCTCCAAAAGCGCTTCGGCAAAGGATGCCCGTACTTCCTCGTTTGGATAATCCAGGGTATAAATGCCGAATTCATTATCATAACCCGTAATCGTCAAATACCCCGATTGGTACAGCACCGCCAGGGCATCCATGCTGTCCACACTGAATTTCTGAAAACTTGACGGCGCAATGCTCTTTTTTTCCAGATTAAGAATATCTATCTTTTGATCTTCTATCAGCCTGATAAGAAACGCGGGAGTCCCGGTGGCAAACCAGTAGGCATTGAACTCTCCCCCCTCGTCAAAATGTTTAAGAAGCCCAAAGGGGTTATAGACCGTCCCCGGATTCCGGGAAAACCGGTAGCCGTTGTAAAACCGCTTTACTTCCCCCAGATACGCCTGCCGGTCCCTGCCCCCAAGTACCGCCGTTATTTCCCCGGCAAAATCCCGTTCCAGTTCTTCCTGGGTAATGCCGCAGAGATCGTAAAACCGCGGGTTAAGGGATATATCGGTTATGTTATTTAAATCGGAAAAAATACTAACCTGGGAGAATTTCGTAACCCCCGTCAAAAATACCAGATGGAGATACGCATCGGAGGACTTCAGGACCCCGTAAAAAGCCTTCAGAGCGCTTCTGATTTTTTTATGTACATTGGGCATATCAATCGTACTCAAAAGCGGTTTATCATATTCGTCAACAATAACCACCGCCCTCTGCCCGGTTTTTTCGGTGACATGGGTAATAAGCTGCCTAAAACGTCCGGCACTATCATTCGGTGTCCCCGGCGTTAGATCGTATTTTTTTTCATGCCATTCCAGCATAATATTCAGCTGACTGTCCAAAATAGCTGTTCCAAGGCTATAATCACCGGGATTAAGGTCAAGACGGATAACCGGATACTTTTTCCATTCCCAGTCAAGGGAATCAATAGCCAGGGGCGGCCGTCCCGCGGCGGCGGTGAAAAGTTCCCGCCGCCCCTCAAACAGGGCCCCCAGCGTGGAGCAGAGCAGGGACTTCCCAAAACGCCGGGGCCGGGACAGAAACACCGGGCCCGCCGCGCCGGTTACCAGATCGTAGATCCGGGGAGTCTTATCGACATAGCAATAAGCTTCCTCACGAATTTTCACAAAATCCTGTATTCCAACGGGCAGCTTCCGGTTCATAGCTCCAGTATGAATCACAGAGGGTCTTCGGGCAAGCCGCCCGGTTCCTGCCCGTTTACCAGACGGATATCCGATTTTATCTCTTTTGCCGCCTTCGCCAAACGCCTTTCGATGATCTTGTCTAT
>JAIRXT010000157.1 GCA_031268125.1 Treponema sp.
GGCGCTACCGCCCCCATCCGGACCGCCGTTTCCATCGTCCGCAAAGGAGGTTCTGTTACCCTCATCGGCAACGTGAGCCCCAGCATCGAACTTCCCCTCCAGAGCGTAGTAACCCGGCAGATACATCTTATCGGTTCCTGCGCCATCAGCGGGGAATACCCCCTGGTTCTGGATATGATGGCCCGGAAAAAAATCGACGCGGCCGGACTAATCAGCAGGAAGGCACCCCTTTCGGAAGGGCAGATCTGGTTCGACAAGCTCTACAACCGGGAGGACAAGCTCCTGAAAGTGGTGCTGATTCCCTAGAAGTTTGTTCCCCCGGGACTTGGGAAACGGCGGGAGAAACGGCGGAGGTAAAACTATGAAAGACAAAGTACGGATCGGCCTTTTGGGCTACGGGAAGGTAGCCAACCTCCACGCCGAGGCATTGGCCGCGGTAACCGGGGGGGAACTGGTGTCGGTGTGCGGCCGGAACGCGGAGAGGCGGAACGCCTTCGCCGCCAAATGGAAGATCTCTTCCCGGGACGGGGCTGCGGAAATGGTGGAGAGGGACAAGGTGGACGCCGTCATTATCACTACGCCCCACCCCCAGCACCGGGACGGCGCCCTGGAAGCCCTGGCCGCCGGGGCCCACGTGCTGGTGGAAAAACCCATGGCCCTTACGGTGGCCGAATGTGACGAGATGATCGCCGCCGCCAGGAAAGCCGGGAAGCTGCTTTCCCTGGTGTGCCAGCGCCGCTGGTTCCCCGCCTGCGTCCGGATCAAGGAAGCCGTCGACGCCGGAAAGCTGGGCAGGCCCGTCCTGGCCCAACTGACCATCCTGGGCTGGCGGGACAAGGCCTACTACGACAGCGATCCCTGGCGGGGCACGTGGGCCGCCGAGGGGGGCGGGATCCTTATTAATCAGGCCCCCCACCAGATAGACCTGCTCCAGTGGTACATGGGCCCCTTCGGGGAGATCCACGGTTTCTGGGACAACTTCAACCATCCCTACATCGAGGTTGAGGACAGCGCCGTAGCGGCCGTCCGTTTCAAAAACGGCGGCATGGGATCGGTGCTGGTAAGCAATTCCCAAAAACCGGGCATCTATGCCAAGGTCCACATCCACGGCAGTTCCGCCTGGTCCGCCGGGGTGCAGACCGACGGCGGCGCCATGTTCATCGCCGGGATGAGTTCCATTGTGGAACCTCCCCTGAACGACCTGTGGACCTTCGAGGGGGAAAAGGACCTGCTGGACAAATTCCGGGCCGAAGACGAGGCGTTCTTCAAGACCATCAACGCCACGGTGTACTTTTTTACCCTTCAGCTTGAGGACTTCTGCGCCGCCATCCGGGAGGGCCGCCCCCCCGCTTCCACCGGGGAAGAAGGCCGGGAGACGGTCAAATTCATCGAGACCCTGCTCAAGACAGGAAGACCGGCGAAGGGCAATGCCCGGCCCTGATTCACCGGTGTAGTCTGTCTTTTTGCCAGGCGGATCAGTTTAGCCGGAGACCGCAGCCGCAATCTCTTCCTGGGCCGCCGCCAGCAGGGCGATGGGTACCGAGTAGGGGGAGCAGGAAACGTAGTCGAGTCCCGCGTCCATACAGAACCTCACGTTTTCCGGATTGGCGCCGTGTTCCCCGCAGAGGCCGCAGACCAGGTCCGGCCGGGTAAGCCGTCCCCGTTCCACCGCTATGGTTATAATATCCTTTACCCGGGGGTCCAGGGTACTAAAAGGGTTCCCCATGATCAGGTCGAAGCGGGTATAGTCGGCCATAAACGCGGTAAAGTCGTCCCGGGAAATTCCCAGCGTAGTCTGGGTAAGATCGTTGGTGCCAAAACTAAAAAAACCGGCATAGCGGGCAATCTCACCGGCCCCCAGGGCGGCGGCGGGAAGCTCCACCATAGTACCGATGGAATAACGTACCGCCGGCGCTTTTTGCTCCGCCCGCAGATTTTCTTCGATATCCACAATACCCTGGTAATTGGCCCCTTCGATCTTCTTGCCGTAGGCGATGAGCTTAAGTTCCGATGCGTTCATCACGACGGGTACCATGATCTCCGGCCGCACGTCCGCCCCCTCGGACCGCAGCTTATAGGCGGCCTCAAAGATTGCCTGTACCTGCATGGCGTAAATTTCCGGGTAGGACACGGCGAGACGGCAACCCCGGCGGCCCAGCATGGGGTTGAACTCGTGGAGGGCGTCGATCCGGGCCAGAATCTCCGCCCTGGGGGGCTTCGTTTTCTTCCCTTTACCAGCGTATTCAAGGTAGGCCGCCAGCTCATCGTCATTGTGGGGCATAAATTCATGGAGGGGGGAATCCAGCAGCCGGATAGTAACCTCCTTCCCGGCCATTATCCTGAAGATTTCGTAAAAATCCTGCCGCTGCATCACCTGGAGCTTGTCCAGGGACTTCGCCCGTTCCTTTTCATTCTCCGAAAGAAGCATTTCCCGGAATATGTTGATCCGGTCCGCCTTAAAGAACATGTGTTCCGTCCGGCACAGGCCGATACCGTCGGCCCCAAAGGACAGGGCCAGCGCCGCGTCCCGGGGAGTCTCCGCATTGGCCCGGACCCGGAATTTTTTAAGAAAGCCCCGGGTTATGGCGATAAAATCCAGCAGCCCCGATTCCCGGGGGTCCGGTTCGAGCAGTACGGCCGTTCCCTGGTAGACGGCGGATTCCCCGTAGAAGGGCACGTTGATCGTCAGGTAATCCCCTTCGGAAAAGACAAAATCCCCCAGGGCGGCCTTCTTCCCCTTGATTCTCAGTTCCGGGGCCACCAGGGACACCTTCCCGTACTGCCGGGCCACCACCGAGGCATGGGCGGAGTAGCCCCCTTCGGCGGTAAGAACCCCGGTACTCACCTCGATGGCTTTAACATCCTCCGCAAACGAGGAGGCCAGTACCAGGATAAACCGGGTGTCAAGCCCCTGGTGCAGGGCGAATTTTTGGGCCTCCAGCAGGGCGCCGGTGCTAAAGTAAACCCGGCCGATGGCCGCTCCGGGAGCACCGGCGATACCCCCCTTCCAGCATTTAAGATTCCTTACACCGGCGGAATCGATGACGGGGTGGAGGACCTCGTTAAGCCGCAGGGGATCAATGGCCTTGACGACATCGGCATTATCAACCACCTTGCGGCCGGCCAGGTCCAGAAGCAGTTTAATATCCGCCTGGGCGGATTTTTGTTCCACCGGCCGCTGTTCGATAAGCCAGAGTTTCCCGTTTTCCACGGTAAAGCGGATACGCCTGATGTCTTTGAATTTATCCTCCAGCGTCCAGGCTATTTTTTGCAGTTCCTTAAGGTACACCGGATCAAGTTTGTCGATATTCCTGCCGGAAGCATCTGATTCGTTGAATTTTTCCCGGGAAAATCCGCCCTGTAGTTTCTTTTCCCCCGTTATCACATTGCGGCTAAAACAATCGCCGGAACAGGAATCCCGGCCGTAATTTCCGTACACCATAGGGGTAATTATCAGGGCGGTATCGTTGTCGTTTTGATCATCCATCCTGAACATCCGGGAAATTTCATTCAGGGTTAAGAGAAGCTGATCTTCGGCGCTGTCAAAAAAACCCGCGGGGAAATACTTTGCGTACTGGTCCATATACGCCGCCGCACTTTTATCAATGGCAGCCGGCGCTTCTTGTTTACCCGGTTCATTGGAAGGGCCCCGGATACCCAGAACCCGGTCCAGAACTGCAAGCCGGGTTTTTATCTCCTCCCGCTCCCTGTCCGCCGCCTCCAGTTCCTTGATCCGTTCTTCAAGTTTCAGCATACCCCGAATCAGGAACAAAACCTCGCGGGCGGCAAAGTCTTCTCCCGCCCGTGCGGTAAGGCCGTCAATCGACGGTTTTACCAGGCCGAAGTTATGCAGGGCGGGGTAATTGGTAACGGCCAGGTTGGAGGAGATGACAATTTTTAACAGCAGGGGATTTTCGCTGTCGCCGTATTTTTTACCCACGATACCGGCGCATTTGTCCAGCAGCGCCGCCGCATCTTTTTTAACCGCATCAGGGCTGATATTCGATGCGATGCGCGTATCAAGAATAAACCCCGGCAGGATGGGGAAACCAAGTTCCGCGAATTCGGCGGCCTGCCGCCCCCGGATTCCCAGCAGTTCCGGGGCAATTTTGCGCGGAATACTATCTTTCTGACTAAAAAAATGAATTCGGCTGTCCATCTGCCCCCCTGATTAAAAAAGTTTCATAACACCGCCGGCCGGTCCCCGGAGAAAGGCTTCAAACTGGCTGCTTGCACCCTGTGCCAGGTAACGCTGCAGCTTTGCTACATCCTTGATTTCCACCCCGGCCACCGCAAACTGTATAGCGCTGCCGTGTTTGACCTTGCCCCATTTGAACAGGGAATTAATGTCCAATATTCGTTCCCCTTCGTAGTAAATGTACACCTGCAAATCGGGATACCTGGCATTGTAACTGGAAACGATCCGTTTCCAGACCTCCACATTTCCATTGTGGAACAATTCGTTGGTTACCGTTACGGAATACCTGGGGGTCATTTTTACCGCCCCCCTGGAAACGGCAGGGGCGGCGGGCATAATCACCGGAGCGGCGGCCGGCAAACTATCCGCGGCGGGGGCGGCCTTACGCGTTCCTGACGGGGCCTTTTGGGGGGCCGCCGGTTCCCCGGCGGTTTCCGGGACTCTGGGTTTCGCTGGCCTTTTCACGGCGAATTTTCCCTTGAGCAGGGATTCGGGAACCTTGACTTTTTCGCCCTGGAAAAGGGCCGCCGCCAGTTCCGCCGCTTTCCGGCAGTCGCCGTCCGCGGGGCTGGAACCCTTCCCCGCAAAGACCACCAGCAGTTCCCGTCTGCGTAAAAGCCCGAAACCCGCCAGGTCTTCCGCCAGTTTGGGATTGGCCGTCAAAAGTCCCAGATCGGGATGGTGGTAAGAAACTACCAAGTCCACCCCCTTCCATGCGGCGAATTCCCGGGCCAGGGAGGGAAGATCCTCCGCCACGGAAGCCAGGTTGATGGAAACCGCCGTGTAGCCCAGTTTATCTACCAGAAGCATCCGCAGTAACAGGGCGATCCGCCCGCCGGCCAAGTCGGGGTCCTCTAGTTCATGGAGCAGATCCCCCAGATTCGCCTTGTCCCCCACATCACCCGCAATACTAAGAGTCTTGTTGATATACCGGACTGCGGAATTAAATCCTTTCCGGGTAGAAAGCGCTTCCAAATTCACCGGTTCCGTCATGTTGACCCCCTGGAAAAAACGCCCCCGGTTATGGGGGCGTTTTTAGTTATTACCACATTGGACTTGTTCAACAACCTTTTCATTGAACCCTGCCGGGCCCGGGTTGTTGAACAAGCAGCGCTTTCCTAGATTTCTTTAAGTCCGTCGTCGGCGGCCTTGGAAGACCTCCTGCCGCCGCCCTTTTTGGCTGCGGGCTTGGCGTCAACTACGCCGGCCTTGGCTTTTCCTGCGGGGGGGGCTTCCAGAGCCTTGGGAGCTTCGGGGGCCTCGACCTCTGTGGAAACGGGACTGTCGGAATTAATCAAATCCAGGTAGGCGGAAGCCGGAGAAGCATCCTGCTGCGGAATTTTTTCACCGGAATCCCCGCCGAAAGACTGGGTAATGTCTTCCCGCACCGTGGAACGCCGCCGGCTGAAGGATGCAAAGGCCGCATCGGTAAAGCCCTTGGATACACCGTGGAGGAATTCGTTCAGCACATTGGCCATAGAGTCCAGCGTGGCCTTTTTACGCTTAATTGAGGTGATATCCACATCAAGCAAAAGACCGGGGTTCAGGTGGTAGGGATTGATGTTGTACTCAAACCTGAAATAATCCCGTTCCAGGAACGCAAGGCGGTCTTCCATCACCCTCCGTTGTACGGGGTACTGGTAGCCGTACATCTGCTTCATACGGTTACGCATGATGATGAACTTCTGCCGGATCTTGTCCTTCTCGTAAATGTAGGTACGGTTGGTCCGCTCCACCTCGGTTTCCGCGGTCTTTACCAGGGAGAGTTCATCCCATGCCTTGGCAATATCCTCATAAACCGGCTCGCCGCTTTTTTCTTTAATCTGTTTGCGGATCTTACCCTTGTTCTTGGTCGCCAGATCCTCAAAGTCGTTGACCTTAAAAGGACTCTTTGTATCCTGGTAAAGGATCTCCAGGATATCCCACAGGTGCTGTACTTCGGTTTCAAAGCTCTTGATCTGCACGTCGTAGGCTTTCCGTTCCTCAATCAACTGGGCATTGTCGAAGTACCGCAGACGAATCTGGTAGCGCTCGTCGGGGAGGTTGGCCGCATCGGTGTCCTCATATTCCCGGATAAGAACTTCCCGGGAATTTTTGAGATTTTCGATGTACTGGTAGCCCATCTTGGAGGTGTCCAGAATCGACGTAATGGAGTTTATCGCCGTATTGAACCCGCGGTTCCTGATATTCTCAATATCGACGATTTTTTTGATGTTTTCCCTTACGTTCTGCGGGTCAAAGGCGGCAGGGTCAATTTCCGCCCGCAGTTCGGTGATCCGCTCGAATACCGCCTTGGCGATGATGGCATAGCGTTTCGATTTAGGATCGTCCGGCTTGTCATCGGTATAATTTTCAACGTGGCCAATCTTGTTGAAGATGATCTCGCTGTCGGAAAGTTCTTCCTGCCCCTGATCGATCCGTTCATCTTTGAGCTGTTCAATAACCCTGTCAATGTTGTCAATGATATGCTTGGACAGCAGGTCTTTGATCAGGTACTCCACCGTTACCTGGTAGTGGAAAATGGGGCTGATAAGTTCGGAATCCAGGATATTCACCGAAAGCTTGACGTCGGAGACGGTCTTGGGCTTCAGCAGATTGTCCTTAAAGGCGCATTTAACGATAGAGTAGGCGTTTTCACCCCGGACAAAGGCGCCGGTATCGGTCTTTTGGCGTAAAATGCTGTTGGTATGGGTCTCCAGTTCGTTGACCCCCCGCTGGATATGACCCTGCAGGTGGCCGTACATGTTGACCATGGATTTTTCAATTTCGCCGGTGTTGAACTTATCGGCGCCGCCCACGGCATCCAGCAAATCCCCAATCTCCTTGGGGGTATACCGGGCAAGGACCTTGGTCTCTTCCTTGTCGATATAGTTGCGGATCTTTTTTACCATTTCGTCTTCCGCCGTTACCATGTAACGGTTGAACATGTTCTGGTAATTTTGGTTGAAATAGTTGTACAGCTTCTCCTTGACGCTGCCCATCACATCCAGCCGCTCCAGTACGTCTTTTGGTAGTCTTGCGGTCAAATGGTGGATAACCTTGTTGGCTTCTTCTTCCAGAAGCTGGTTTACTTCGTTTTGCTGATCCCGATACTCCTGGGCCAAGGAGTTCCGCGAACCGACGGCGCTAGGTTTTTCAGGATGAAAAACATTAGGGCTTTTTGGCAGGTCAATGGACGCCATGTTTCATCTCCTTAAAGAATGTTAATTCTCCGGCAGTTTTCATACTATAGTAATCTCATCTTATGTCAATATCCAAAAAAAATCTAGTATAGCGCATATCAGCGGGCGGCAATTCTCATTTTAACCATTCCAAAACGAAAAGGCGCCGGTAAAATTTTCTCGACTTTCCTGTCTAAGGGAATTCAAGGTAAAAAATGGTCAAACGGTGAAAGATAACACCGGGTAACGTCTACGGAAACAATGCCATTTGACCATTTTTCGGTTGAACGGTTATTTTTTTTGAATTCGGAATTGCTGTTCCGGCAGTTTCCCGGCCCCGGGATGGGCCAAGTTTAGCTTTTAGAGGGGGTTATTCATTGACAGGCGGCTTTGTGCTATGATGAGGGTATGGAGAATCGCAAACTGATCGCCGCCTTCCTTATGCCCCTTGCCTTTTTTGTCTGCGGAGGGGCCGCGGGGGCGCAAACACGGAAGGATCCCATCGATGTGAACCTGATCATTGACGGTTCCCGGTATACCCAGGATCTGGGCGGGGAAATTTCCGACTGGCTGTGCGGCTATGTGGTAGACGGTATACTGATAGAGGGAGATTATTTGCAGGTCCGCATCGCCGGGGAAAAGGCCCAGACTCTCTATACCGGCGTTTTCAGGGCGGAAGACAGAGAATCCCTCAAAGCCCTGCTCCGCAAACCTCCGCCCGGCTCGGAAACGGTGGATTTTGCGGGGGCCCTGGGGGGAATTTCCCCGGGCAAGGATCGCTCCCCCCTCATGACCTATACTCTGTTGGTAAGTACTCCCCGGGGGCTGTCTCCCGTGCATTTGGGGGCCGTTTCTTCCTACCTGCGTTTTTCCCGGGTGATGGATTTCCCCGGCTGGCGGGCACTGGTCCTTGCGCCGGATATTGGGCCCCAGGTACGGGAAGCCGCCGGGGCTTTTCTTGCGGGCAGATGATCCGGAATTTTTTTAAGGTTGCGGGGATTGTCCTTGCCGGCCTTACCGCCCTGGGCCTGGGTTTCCTGATATCCCAGCCCCAGGACCGTTTGCTGTCTGCGAGGAACCGCGAACTCCGGCAGCAGCGGATCATCGTACCGCGGGAAAACGGCGGCGGGGATGCGGAATACGATTCCCCGGCGGAGCAGATGATCTACGAAGACAGTATCAGTACCAAGATTGCGATGAGGGACGGGGAAGCCGTGCTGTCTATTCTGAATCAGGATTTTGACGGGGACCCGGCGGAGGAGCAGATCATCGCCTACCGGGACTACCAGGAAAAAGAAGGACCGGTCCATATCGCCTACGTGGACTATGATGAAGCCCAGCGGGTGTACCGCCGGGTCTGGGATGCCCCCACCGCCGTTACGATGCCCCTTACTCTTTCTCTGAGTACCCAGGATCTGATCGGGGACCGGAGTATCTGTATTGTGGTTACCGGCATGGAAAACCGGGGGACCCAGACCCTTACGGTTTTTCATCGTTCTTCCGGGGACGGAGGGGTTTTTACCAAAATCGCCGACCTGCGGATAGACGGTTCTATCCGTATCCGGGAAACGGAGCGGCCCCAATCGTACCAGTTGGGACTTTCCCGGGGGGTAAGTTTTCCTATCGCCGTCTACGGGCATGACGCGGAATCCCAGAATATTCTGGACCAGGTAGAGATTATTTACAACTACGATCCTTCAAGCGGGCTCTACGAGCAGAGCGGGATCACCAAGGTACCGGGAAGCCAGATCGAACAGCGCCGTCTGCGGGAACTTCTGAGCGGAACCCCGGGGGTTTTTGAAGATTTTATTCACGATCTGTGGTACTTCGTGGGACCCCAGGGAACCCTGGACAGCAGGCAGTATATCTATTTTGATTCTGTCAAGCGGGAGATAATTTTTTTCGGCGACGGGGCCCAGCAGGTTTTTAACTGGCAGACTTCTAATCCCACCCGTTACGGCCTTTACGCGGCGGGCCAAAATATTCCGGTAACAACCCTGCGGCGGACGATTGATATTGAACTTGAATCCCTGGACAGTATCCGGGTCAAGGTATTCGAGGATGTGCGGCTCAAAATCCGGGCAGACAATACCTGGGACGGTTCCTACCACCGGGCGCTTCCGTCCATGGCCGATCTTCCCGAATCACGGGACGGCTCACTGCCCTACATCAACGCGTTGTATGAAAGTTCTCTGGGAAGAATACGATTTACCCCCGACGGGACTTATGAAAATGTATCCGCGGCGGATCGTCAACAGGGACGATATGTTTTTTTCCGCATCGAAGGCCGGGAAGCTCTGGAAATCCGGTTTACCGGGCCGGCCGGGGCATCCCCGGTTGAGGCTTCCCGGAATCAGAAGAGGGCCCGTGAAATCTACCTGGTGGAACGTTCGGGGAGTAACCTTATCCTTTCCCGGATACTTATCGGCGCTATGGGGATTCGGGAACTCAACGAAGGGACGATAACACTTACGCCGCTGCAGTGATCGGTGCCTGCTGTAAGCAGGGCCTTGGCGGTTACGGGGCGGCGGATACCGGGAACGAATCGAAGCCTGCGGCTTTGAGTTCCCGGATGCTCCGGTTTACATCGGGACCCGGCGTTACATACACCGCTACATAGGCAGCCCCGGACCGGACCTGTTCCCTGGCCAGCGCGTCAAAACCGGCTTGTTCTAACCGTTCCACGAGGGTCCGGGCGTTTTCTTCCCGGCTGAATAAGCCGGCCTGGAGCAGGGTCCCGGACGCCTGCTGCGCCGCCGGGGCGGTAGAACCGGCGGGTAAGGCGGGCAGGGAAGGGGCCTCCCGGGTCCCGCCGTTTTGCGGGGGGGAAATTTCCATGCCGGCCGCCGCCTGCCGGCCCGGGAAGAGGAGCCACATGGCGGTAGAGGCGGCGCTTACCGGGAATTTCCCCGACCCGCCGCCGGCCGCCGCCGCCTCGGGGCTGCGGGGGAATTCTTCCGTTAAGGCTCTGCGCCAGTTTTCCCGGCCCGTGAGCTTCCAAAGGGTAAAGTAAATCCGGGGCTTGTAAGCCCCCAACGTCTCATCCGCCAGCAGGGCGGCAAGGCCGGAGGTATTTGTCCCGCCGCTGCGCAGCCCCTCAAGCTGGGCGGCCAGGAACCGGGCGTGGGCGCGGGTTTCCTGATCCGCCCCGCCGGCAAGCACCCGCTTGACGGCCGCATCCGCCCGTTCCCACTCTCCCAGGGCAATGAAACAGGCGGCCCCCCGTAACAGGCAATCCCGGGAGCCCGGATCCGCCTGGGCGGCCATTTCCCAGGCTCCGGCGGCCCCTTCAATATCCCCGGAAAGTTCCTTCAGATAAGCTGTCCGGGCAAGGGCCTCGCCGCGTCCTGAAGAACCGGTGATCTGGCGGGCAAGATTCCTCAGTTCATTTTCAAGGCTGTTTTGCGCCGCCGCGGGGGGAGGAAAGAGAAAAAAAACACAGAGACCCAGAAGTCCGGCGCATGAAAAAACGGCCCGGTGTGTTTTTGGGGTTCTCCGGGGGGCGCCCGGGATTCTAAAATGGAATGGAGTTCCCCTAATGAATCCCATAACCGTTGTCCGGCGGAGAAGGAAGGCTGCCGGAAGATGCGGTTTTGGCGGTCTTTTTCTTTTTTCCACCGGAATCCTGCCCGGCGGCGGGTTCCGCCTTTTTTTTGCGGCGGAACCCGGAACGGAACGAGATAACCAGGGCCAGAAACAAACCCAGCACAAAGGCGGAAAAAGCGGTCAAGAAAACCGGAACCTGGGAAAACGTATAAAAACCAACGGAAATATCACAGCGGTTTTCCAAATTAAAGCCGATAAAACAGAGGAACATTGCGCCTAAAAGCACGAATCCTATAAGCCGCCAGGGCATAACTGTATCTCCTTGGCCCGGAAGGTATTTCCCCGCAGGGAGGAAAGGGTAAGTTCCGCAAAACACCCGGTCAGGGAAGCTTCTCCGGGGACCACAACCATTTCATCCCGTTCAGTACGGGTTATTAATTCATCGGCATTTTTACGGGAAATCCCCTCTACCAGCACCCGGTTCCGGCGCCCCAGACGATTTTTCAGGAGTTCCTGGGTGTGTGTTTTCTGCAGGGCAATGACACGGCCCAGCCGTTCCCGCTTGGTCTTCTCATCGATCCTGCCGGGAAGCCCATACGCGGCGGTTCCCTCACGGGGATTGTAATGGTACATATAGGCGTAGAGGAACTTTATTTCCGCCATGAGATCCAGGGTTTCCTCCAGATCCCCGGCGGTTTCCCCGGGGAATCCGGTCAGTATGTCCGTGGAAAGGCTTATTTCCGGCATGGCAGAGCGGATATTCCGCACCAGATCGAGGTACTGTTCCCTGGTATAACGGCGGTTCATGGCCGCCAGGATCGCATTGGAGCCGTGCTGGACCGGCAGGTGGAGGTGGCGGCAGAACAGCGGGTACTCCGCCATGACGGCGACGGTTTCGGGGGAAAGATCCTTGGGGTTGGCGGAGAGGAAACGGACCCAGCGGATGGGGCTCCGCTCAAGTTCCCGGGCAATCAGCCGCAGAAGGCCGGGGAAGGCGAGGGGGCCGGCGGAGGGAACTTCCCGGGGAAGGGAGCCGTCCCAGCGGTAGGAATTGACGTTCTGGCCCAGCAGCGTAATCTCCCGTACCCCGTGCTCCTCCAAAGAACGAATCTCCGCCAGGATTGAAGCGGGGTCCCGGGAAATTTCCGGGCCCCGGACATAGGGAACGATGCAGTAGGAGCAAAAATTGTTACAGCCGTGCATGATAGGCACAAAACTACGGAATTGTCCTTCCTCAAGATGGGAGGAAGAAAAGGCAAAGGCCGGTTTTTCGGCGGTTTGCAGCGGGACCCCCGTCCGGGCGTTTTCCACAGCCTCCAGGATCAGCGGAAAGACCGGCCGGGCGGAAGTACCCATCACATAATCCACCGCGGGGCAGGTTTTTTTCAGCCCTTCCCCCAGCCGTTCCGCCATACAGCCGGCCACCACCAGGCAGGGCCCCCCGGCCTTCCGCTTTTTTTTGAGCGCGGCGTACAGGGCAATGCGCCCCATGACACGGGTTTCCGCGGTCTGTCGTACCGAACAGGTATTGAGGAGTACCAGGTCCGCCCCTTCCCCCTCCGCAGCAACGGTCCAGCCCCGCTCCCGGCATACCAGATCCAGGGCGGCGGATTCGGCGGAATTCATCTGGCAGCCGTAGGTTTCAAAAAAATACGTCATTCATCCCCGGCTCTTCAGCCCCTTGATGAATTTAATGCCGTTCCAGACCCCCAGGGCGATAAGAGCAAAGGCCCCGATGCTCAACAGGGTTCCCGCGAAGGGCCTGAAAATTTGCGCCCCCCACCGGGACAGGATCGCCAGAACCCCTCCCGCCGCCAGGATCGCTCCGGGTTTTTTGCCGGCGGAATCCCGGGAAAAAAAGGCCGTCAGGCCAAAAACCAGGCTGAGGGCCCCAAGGATAAGTCCCAGGATAGGGAAGCGGCTCCCCAAAAAACCCAGCGCCAAAAGAAAAATGCCCCCCGCCAGATTGGCTACGGCGGCAAAACCCTGCTTTTCCAGGGTCCGTGCCGGAACCGGACTGTTCCGGTCTTCCAGTTCGTTCATGGGTTCCTCCAGTTTTATCGTATTCCGCCGGCGGTTTCCGCCGCCTGGACAACATTCTCCAACAGCATGGCGATGGTCATGGGCCCCACTCCGCCGGGTACGGGGGTAATGAACCCCGCTTTCTCCGCCGCCGTCTCAAAATCCACGTCCCCCCGGATCCGGTAACCTTTTTTTGTCCCGCTTTCCGGTACCCGGTTTACCCCCACGTCAATGACCGCGGCCCCTTCCTTAATCATGTCTCCGCGGATCATGCCGGGTTTCCCGACCGCGGCGATAAGGATATCCGCCTGCCGGCATATATCCGCCATATTCCTGGTCCCCGTATGGCACAGTGTTACCGTGGCGTTCTGATCCCGGCGGGAAAGCAGGTTTGCCAGGGGCTTTCCCACAATGCCGGAGCGTCCCAGCACCACCGCATGGGCCCCGGAAACGGGAACCCCGTATTCCCGCAGCAATACCAGGACCCCGTGGGGGGTACAGGGCAAAAAACCCGGCCGGCCCAGGACCAGGTTCCCCACCGATACCGGATGGAAACCGTCCACATCCTTGGCCGGATCAATGGCGGCAATCACCGGGCCCGCATCAATAGGGGAGGGCAGGGGAAGCTGGACCAGGATGCCGTGGACCTGCGGATCGGCGTTCAGAGCGGCGATAAGGGAAAGCAGCTCCGCCTGGGTGGTTTCCTCAGGCAGGCGGAAATCCCGGCCGTCCATGCCCGCTTCTTCCAGGGCCTTTTCCTTTGCCGCCACGTAAGAAAGGCTTGCCCCGTTGTCCCCCGCCAGGATCACCGCAAGACAGGGAACCGTTCCCGCATCCCGCAGGGCCTTTACCCGGTCCCTGAGTTCCCGCCGCAGCCTTCCGGCCACTTCCTTGCCGTCAATTATTACCGCCACTTTTCTACACCTCCAGGGGCAGGATTACCAGGAAACGCCCCCTTTCTGCCTTCAGCCTGAAGGAACCGTTTTCCGCCGCATTGCTCAGCCCGAAAAAGCCGCGGTCCCAGGGAAGCCCCGCCAGGGGCCACTTCAAACCGGCGCTTTCCGCCTTCCAGGGACCGGCCCCCAGCGGGAAAACCGAAACCGGGGCGCCGGGAAAACCGTCCCACCAGAACTCCGCAGGGGAATCTACGCAGCGAACATCCTCCGCCCCGGTGATCCAGCGGGACGGGCGGAGATCCCGTTCAAAGAGGGAACGGACGGCCAAAAGATGATCCAGCCGCCCGCCGCCGCCGCCGATAAGCCAGATTTCGCCGCAGCCCTTCTCCCGGAGCAGGCGCAGCGCCAGTTCCGTATCGGTATAATCTTTTTCCGCCGGATAACGCAGGACCCGTTCCCGGGGGTAGGCATCCAGCCGGGAAAGATCCCCCAGGGAATCCATGTCCCCCAGGACCCAGTCCGGCCGCAGCCCCGCCGCTTCGGCCGCCTCAAGCCCGGAATCGGCGGCGGCAACCAGGACCGGCGGACCGGCGGACCGGCCGTTTCCCGGGGAATCTCCGGCTGCCAGCAGACGGCGGCACAACCCCGGCCGGGGACCTTCCCCCCCGGTAAACACAATTCCCCGCATTAGGCCCACTGTAACAAACTCCTAGGATATACCGGTTTATTATAGTATAGTACCCTATTATGGGCAACGCGAGTATCCCGCAGGAAGCCGGTAAGGATCCGGAGACCAAAGCAAAGCTTTCTTCAAAACTAAGCGGCTGGTCGTGGGCAAGGGTACAAAAAAACGCCCGTCTTAACGAGATTACCACGCTGTTCCGGAATCATGGGAAAAAACTGTACCTGGTAGGCGGGGCGGTACGGGATCTTTTCCGGGGCAAGGAACCCCACGATTGGGATCTGGCCACAGACGCCAATCCTGACGAGGTAACCGCCCTGTTCCGGGGACTAAAACCCCGGGCGGCAGTTATTCCCACGGGAATAAAACACGGAACCGTAACGGTACACTACCGGGGCGCCGCGTTTGAGGTAACTACATTCCGTATCGAATCGGATTACCGGGACGGCCGGCGCCCTGAATCGGTTGTTTTTGCCCCGGATATAGAGGACGATCTTTCCCGCCGGGATTTTACGATGAATTCCGTCGCCCTGGAACTGCCGGGGGGGAAGGCGGCGGATCCCTTTGGGGGCATCAAGGATATCAACAGGAAGGTCATCCGCTGTGTCGGAAATCCGCAGGAACGCTTTGAAGAAGACGGACTTAGGCCGCTGCGGGCTGTCCGCTTTGCCGCCCAACTAGGTTTTACCGTGGAAGAATCCACGCTGCGCAGAATCCGCCCCTCCCTGAGCATAACCGCGGGGGTTTCCGAAGAGCGGGTCCGGGACGAACTGGACAAGATCATCGGCAGTTCCCAGCCTTCCGCTGCCTTCCGGCTTATGGAACGCACGGGGCTTCTGGAACTGCTCTTGCCGGAACTCTTTGCCTGCCGGGGCATCGAACAGAAGGGGTATCATCGGTTTGACGTGCTGGATCATTCCCTTTTGGCCTGTGATTACGCCGCCCGCAGGGATTTTCCTATGGCGGTACGGATGGCGGCCCTGTTTCATGATATTGGGAAGCCCGATACCCGGCAGGCAGGCGGCCCGGGGATATGGACCTTTTACCAGCATGAAAAACATTCCGCTGAACTGGCCGGATGTCTTATGACCCGGCTGCGCTATCCCAATTCCCGGATTGCGGAGGTCCGCCGCCTTATCGCCTGCCACATGTTCCATTATGACGATGTATGGAGCGATGGAGCGGTACGGCGTTTCATCATCCGTGTGGGGGAAGAAAATCTGGAAAACATCTACCGCCTGCGCCGCTGCGACAGCTACGGCACAACCGGAATCGAAGCGCCGGCAGAAGAACTTGCCGCCTTGATAAGCCGGGTGGACAAAGTACTGGCGGAAAACCACGTCCTGTCCCTCAAGGATCTTGCGGTTTCCGGGAAAGACCTGATGGCCGCGGGGATTAAACCGGGAAAAACTATGGGCATCATCCTTAATGAGCTTCTGGAAACCGTGGTAGACGACCCGGATTCGAATAGCCGCGGAACCCTGCTGGACATCGCTCTGAAATTCAACGAAAAATACCGGAGCTAACCGGAAATGCCCAACTCGTCCTTGAGCCGTTCCAGGGCCAGTTGGGCGGCCTCCTGCTCGGCGGCCTTCTTGCTGCGGCCTATCCCCGGACCGTATACCAGGTTTTTTATCTGAACTTCCATCCTGAACAGCCGTTCATGTTCCGGGCCGGAACGGTTGACAAGCCGGTACTGGGGGTAGAGCTTGAAGTGGCGCTGGCACAGTTCCTGCAGCAGGGATTTGTAGTCCGCATGGTAATTTTTGTCGATAACCCGGCCGATTTCGGGACCGGTACAGCGTTCTATGAATGAAAAAGCCGCGGTAAAACCGGAATCCAGGTACAGGGCGCCAAAAAGGGCCTCCAGAGCGTCCGCCAGGATGGCGCTTTTCTTTCTGCCCCCGGAAAGTTCCTCCCCCTTCCCCAGGATAAGGAGGTCGTCGATCTGCAATTCCCGGGCAATGGCCGAAAGAACGTCCTCGGAGACCACGACGGACTTTATTTTTGCCAGTTCCCCTTCGCTTTTCTCCCCAAAACGCTCGTACAGCACCGTGGCGCATACCACCCCCAGCACCGCGTCCCCCAGGAATTCCAGCCTTTCATTGTTTGCCCGGCAGCCCGATTCATTGGAAACAGAACGGTGGGTAAGAGAAAGATTCAAAAGCCCCGGATTCTTAAACCTGATTCCGGCGGCTTTGAGAAAGGCGTTTAATTGCTTAATTCTTCCCGGTTCCGGCGCGGGAAAACTCCAATCCGCCGGATTATACCCAGGCACTCCGCCGCCCGGTAAGACGTTTTGCAGGTACTTTCTTACCGGAGAGGGCCTATTTTTGCTGGGATTTGATATACTCGTAGGCATCCTTAACGGTTTCAAACTCGTTGGCCTTTTCATCGGGGATAGAAATACCCATTTCTTCCTCGATGGCGTAGACCAGCTCATAAGTGTCAAGGCTGTCGGCGCCAAGGTCCTGACGGAAAGATGCCTCCATCGTGATCCTCCCCGCGTCCACATCAAGCTTTTCGGCGATAAGCTTCTTCATTTTTTCAAACAGGTCGTCCATCTACGTACCCTCCTAAAAATTGTGTCATACCTTCGAATCAGGAACGATAATTTGCTTTCCCCGGTAATAACCGCACTTGGGACATACCCGGTGCAGCAACACCTGATTCCCGCAGTTGCTGCATTCAACCAGCGTGGGGGAAGAAAGCCTCATGTTTACCGACTGTCTGCGGCGTGTCCGCGCCTTCGACGTCTTAAATCTAGGTACTGCCATTTGATAAACCTCGCTTCAATGTCCCGTGATTCTAACAAAAGATACCGAATTTGTCAAGATTGC
>JAIRXT010000090.1 GCA_031268125.1 Treponema sp.
TTTACACTTGAAAAAAATCAGCTTATTGATTCTGGCGGCAATACTGTTGTCCGCTCAGGTCATTTTTGCGGGGGGACAAAAGTCTTCCGGCAGTAGTCAAGCCCCGGCGATTAAAGTCGGGCTTGTAACCGATGTCGGCGGGGTAAACGACCAGTCCTTCAACCAGAGCGCGTGGGAAGGACTCCAGCGCTTTGGAAAGGATACGGGCATCAACGTAAGGTATATTGAATCCCGGGACGAAAGCAATTATGCCCCGAATATCAACACCTTTGTGGACGAAAATTACAACCTTATTTGGGGTGTCGGCTTTATGCTTGGGGACGCTATGGCCCAAGCCGGCAAGGATTACCCTAACAACCAATTCGCCATCGTAGACTTCGCCTACAGCCCTGATCAGGTGCCGAATAACAACGTTACCGGTGTGGTATTCGCCGCCGAGGAATGTTCTTTCCTTGTGGGCTTTATCGCCGGTAAAGTTACAAAGACCGGAAAGGTCGGCCATATTAACGGTATTGCCTCTCCCACTATGGAAAGTTTCGCCGTGGGCTACTACGCCGGCGTGTTGACCGCCAATCCCAATGCCCAGATCATGGGCCAGTATTCCGGTTCCTTCGGCGATCCCGCCGCGGGTAAGGCCATTGCCAACCAGTACTTTGCTGACGGCGCGGACATTATCTACCACGCCGCGGGAGGTACCGGAGCGGGTATGATTGAGGCGGCCCGGGAGCAGAACAAGTGGGCCATAGGCGTTGACATGGACCAGAACTACATTGCCCCAAACAACGTCCTTACCAGCGCCTTAAAGCGGGTGGATAACGCCCTGTACGATGTTTCCGAAACGGTGCGGCGGGGTACCTTTAAGGGCGGCGACACGCTGCTTTACAACCTGAAAAACGACGGGGTAGGCTATGCCACCACCGGGAATCACATTCCCCCCGAGGTCATCACCGAAGTTGAGGCCATCAAAGCGAAGATTATCTCCGGTGAGCTAAAGGTTCCGGCCACCGCCGCCGAACTCAATGCCCAGTTCCCCGGCAAATACAACATGCCCGCGACTAACTAAACATAGTCCATGTTACACGGTTCCCCGTGTAACATGGACCGGCCTTACATACCATTTTTTTGTTTCACTTTTATCTTTCAAAATAAAAAAGCCCATGCTATGATAAAGTTTCCCCCCCAAAAGCTAACGATTTGGGGAAGCCTCAAAATTAAAACGCAAAGCGGATGACCTCACCGGTGAAGGTTTGAAGGAGTCTTGATGAGCGACCTAGGTACTAGATCCGGCGGAGCGGCGGAACTGTCTTACGCGGTGGACATGCGGAACATCACCATGATGTTCGGGTCCTTTAAGGCCAATGACAATGTGTGCTTCAAAGTAGCCCAAAAATCGGTTCATGCCATCCTTGGCGAAAATGGCGCCGGTAAAAGCACCCTGATGAATGTGCTTTACGGGTTGCTCCAGCCGACTTCCGGTGAAATCCACATCAAAGGGCATGGGGTGACTATTGATTCCCCTTCCCGGGCGATTGAGTACGGTATCGGCATGGTCCACCAGCACTTTATGCTGGTTCCCCCCTTCACCGTAACGGAGAACATCATCCTGGGTATGGAGCCGGTGAAGGGCTTCGGACTCATCAATACCGAAAAGGCCCGGGTGGATGTAAAAGCGTTGAGCGACCGTTACGACCTCAAGGTGGATCCGGACGCCAAAATCGAGGATATATCCGTGGGGATGCAGCAGCGGGTCGAAATCCTTAAGGTGCTGTACCGGGGGGCGGACATTCTTATCCTGGATGAGCCAACGGCCTCCCTTACCCCCCAGGAGATAGATGAATTGGGGCTTATCACCCGAAACCTGGTGAACGAGGGAAAGACGGTCATCATCATCACCCACAAGCTGGCGGAAATAAAATCTATGGCGGACAGTTGCACTATTATCCGGGCGGGCAAAACCATAGACACGGTGAAGGTCTCCACCGTGAGCGAGGAAACCCTGGCCGCCATGATGGTGGGCAGGGCCGTAGACTTTACGATAGAAAAAAAGCCCACCCAACAGGGAAAAGTGGTCCTTAATGTGGAGAATCTGGTGGTCCGTAATTACCAGAATCATCCCGCGGTAAACAACCTTAACCTTGCGGTCCGGGCCGGGGAGATTGTGGGGATCGCCGGGGTTGACGGCAACGGGCAATCGGAGTTTGTGGCGGCTCTAACGGGGCTGCAAAAGGCTGAATCCGGGGTCATTACCCTGCTGGGGCGGAACATCTTTAACAAAACACCCCGGATGATCTTTGAAACCGGGCTTTCTTCCATTCCTGAAGACCGGCAGAAACACGGGCTGGTGATGGATTTCACCGTGGCCGAGAATATGGCGCTTCAAAACGTGCAGGAAAAAGAGTTCTCCAGGAAGGGATTCTTGAAGAAGGGTAATATTATGAATCACGCCCGGGCGCTCATCGAAAAATTCGATGTAAGGCCCACAAACTGCGCGGGGAACAAGGCGGCCAGCCTGTCCGGGGGTAACCAGCAGAAGGTCATTATTGCCCGGGAAGTAACCAATGACAAGGACCTGCTTATCTGTGTTAATCCCACCCGGGGGCTTGATGTGGGGGCTATTGAATACGTACACCGGTACATCGTGGGCCAGCGGGACGCGGGTAAGGCGGTACTCCTGGTGTCCTTTGAATTGAGCGAGATCATGAAGTTGTCGGATCGTATTGATGTCATGTTCCGGGGCAAAATTGTAGGCAGCGTATCTGGAGGGGATGTGAACCAAGCGGGGTTGGGACTTATGATGGCGGGAGGTGTTCAAAGTGCGGCATCCTGATTCACTGGATCAAAAACCGCCCCGGCAAGGCGCGGGCCTTGTTGTGTGGAAAGATTTGTTTCGTCTACGGCGGCTGGGCCGTTTTGTCCTGAACGATGTGTTCCTCTATACCCTCCTGGCTATTTTTATCGGCCTCCTGGCGGGCTCTGTAATTCTTCTTATCACGGGATTCAACCCCCTGGAAGCTTACAAAACCCTGTTTACCGGGATTTTTGGGTCCTTTAGGAACGTAATGTACATGGTACAGTACGCCACACCCATCATCTTTACGGGCCTTTCCGTAACATTCGCCTTTAAAACCGGCCTTTTTAACATAGGCGCCGAGGGGCAGTACATCGCCGGGAGCATGGCGGCCCTGGCGGTGAGTGTCCTCATCCCCTTGCCGGCGGGGATTCACGGGGTTGTCGCCATCCTTGCGGGGGGGATGGCGGGAACCCTCCTGGGCGGTATAGCCGGGCTGCTTAAAGCCTTAAAGGGCATACACGAAGTGATCGTTACCATCATGCTGAACTGGATAGCCTTTTATCTGACCAATTTCCTGGTCATGTCCCCGCTCTTCAAGAAGCCCAATTCCACGGCCTCGGTGGACATAGCCGAAACCGCTCGTATCAACACCGACGTGTTTCGGAGTACCTTGGGGCCGGTTCGGGTTCACTGGGGTATGCTCCTGGCGCTGGCGGCGGTTATCATCATCTGGATCATCCTGAACAAGACCACGATGGGTTACCGGCTCCGGGCGGTGGGTTTTAACCGCCACGCCGCTGAATACGGCGGTATTCCGGTGGCCCGGTCCATCGTGGCCAGCATGGGAATATCCGGGCTGCTCGCCGGGCTTGGGGGGGCGGTCCAGGTACTGGGGGTTGTGGGACGCCTTACCCAGCTTGCGGCCCAGGAGGGCTACGGATTTGACGGGATTTCGGTCTCCATGATAGGGGGTATTAACCCCATAGGGGCGTTGTTCGCGGGCCTTTTCTACGGGGGCATGAAGTACGGGGGCAGCCGCCTTAATATCATCGGCGCTCCCAGTGAATTGGTGAACGTTGTTATCGGCGTCATCATCTATTCGATAGCTATTATGGGCGCCTTCCGGGCCCTGGTGAAGTTCTTCACGGCGAAAAAAGAGGGGAGGCCCCTATGATATTCAGCGCGTCCGACATTGGTTTGCTTATCAGTTCTACCCTAACCTACGCCGCCCCGCTTATCATCGCCGGTATGGGCAGCATTATGAGTGAAACTTCCGGGGTGGTGAACATTGGGATTGAGGGGCAGATGACCATAGGGGCCTTTACCTGCGCGGCGGTTTCGGTCCTTACGGCTAATCCCTGGATCGGGCTTTTGGCGGGGGCGGCGGCGGGGGCCTTTTTTGGTTTTCTCCACGCCTTGGCTTCCATCACCTTTAAGGCGGATCAGACGATTTCCGGGATCGCCGTTAATCTTTTGGCGCCGGGGGCGGCCATTTACTTTTGCAAGGCGATTTTTGACGGTTCTACCCAGACCCGCCCGGTGGAACTTTCGGGCAAGCTGCCGATAGTGTTGGGAACCCTTTTCCCCGCCAACTCGTTTTTTAACTACATGTTCAAGAACTACCTGTCGGTTTACGCCTGCCTGGTCTTGGCGGCGGGGATTTGGTTCCTGCTCTTCAAAACCCGTTACGGTCTGCGTATCCGGTCGGTGGGGGAACATCCCCGTGCCGCGGCTACCCTGGGGATCGGCGTGTTTAAGATCCGCTACTTCTGCGTTCTCCTTTCCGGCATACTGGCGGCTTTGGGGGGGGCGATTATCCCCCTGTCCACGGTATCTTACTTTTTCCCGTCGATAATTTCGGGTCAAGGCTTTATTGCCATAGCCGCGGTCATCTTTGGTAAGTTTAAACCGAAGAATACCGTCCTGGCCTGTCTTCTTTTTGGGTTCTGCAAGTCCCTGGCTCTTGCTCTGGGGAACCCCAAATTCGGCCTTTCCGTGTCGGTCCACCTTTTGAGCATGATCCCCTACATCATCACGCTGACGGTGCTTCTTTTCATAGGGCGCAGCCACGCCCCGGCGGCCAGCGGGAAGATCTACGATCCTTCGCTAGGCTAAAGGGACAACGGGCGGGAACGCCGGTTTCATCGCAGTTTGGGCCTGCCGCGCAAACAACCGGGATGCTGGCTGTAACAAAGCTGGACAGGCAAAGCCTGTCTCCCAAAAACTGAAGTTTTGGGAAAGCCTCTGAGAATTGCTGAGAACACACATATTTACCTTATTTTTTTGGTTAGGTATGGTATAGTAACTAGAGGGAGATGAAGTGATGAGACCAGTTACGATGGATCGGGTTGAGGAAACCCGCAGGGCGATACTGGATACGGTCTGTAACAGGCTGCTTACCCATGAACAAAAAGTAACCGGTCTTGAACGGCTTTCGGAGTCTCTTGTTGAGATTATTGATGTGCCCCCGGCGTATCTTGAGTTAAAGGCGGCGGGTGTGATATGCGACCTTAACGAGTCTAATTGTCCGCCCCGGCCGCGCTATATCGTACCGGACTATCAAAAACTTTTTACGGAAGGCTGCCGGTTTTTGCAGTTGGACCGGCCCCGTGATTTGGACGAGGCCCTGAATGTGCTGTCTATTTTTATCCGCCATGTGCCGTCGGTAACGAACTTTCCGGTGTTTATTGGTTTCTTGGACCGGCTGCTGGAACCCTTTGTGATTACGGAAAGCCGGGAGGCGGCGCGTAAAAAAATTGGGCTTTTTTTGCGCTATGTGGACCGCACGATCACCGATTCCTTCTGTCATGCCGACATTGGCCCCCAGGAGACTCTGGCGGGGCGGCTTATCCTGGAATGTGAACGGGAGGAGCCCAAGAGCGTCCCCAATGTTTCGTTCCTTTACGATCCCGAAACAACTCCCGCGGATTTTGCCCTGCTGGCGGCGGAGACGGCGATGGGAAGCGCCAAACCAAGCTTTGCCAACCACCGGATGTTCCTGAAGGACATAGGCGAAGGCTACGCGGTGGTAAGCTGTTATAATGGCCTTCTTGTGGGCGGCGGTTCCTATACCCTGTCCCGGCTGCGGCTGGGGCATCTGGCCGCCGCTGCTTCCGGTCTTGCCGATTTTTGGCCCAGGCTGGAAAGCGCCGCCGAGACGATGATGGCCTACATGGACGCCCGAATCGCCTTTATGGTGGAACGGTCCGGTTTTTTTGAGTCTAACTTCCTGGTGACGGAAGGATTTATCCACCGGGACCGGTTTACTGGCATGTTCGGCATGGTGGGACTTGCCGAGTGTGTGAATACCCTGATGGAACGGGAAGGCAGGAAGGACCGGTTTAGCCGCAGTTCCAAGGCGGATGATCTGGGGGTACGCATTATGGATACCCTGGACAGCCTGGTGAAGAAACATCACAACCCCTATTGTGTCGCCACCGGGGGGAATTTCCTGCTCCACGGCCAGGTGGGGATTGAAACCGATACTGGAGAAAGTCCGGCAACGCGGATTCCTATTGGTGAGGAACCGGAGGAATTGAGCGATCATCTGATCCATTGCGGTCTTTTCCACAAATATTTTCCGGCCGGTACGGGGGATGTCTTTGTGATAGAACCCACCGCCCGGCGCAATCCTGATTATCTTTTGGACATGGTGAAGGGGGGCTTTGCCAAAGGCGGCCGGTACTTTTCTATACATTCGGGGGATTCCGATGTGATCCGGGTTACCGGCTATTTGGTTAAACGATCCGAGATGGACAAGCTCAAGGCGGGGGAGCGCGTACTCCAGAACACCACGGCCCTGGGGCTTGGCGCGGCGATCAATGCCCATGTGCTGGAAAGGAAGCGGCGGTAAGTCCCGGTGTTGATGGATGGCCGCCATGCCAAGCGATAAGGGCGGTCCTGTGGTCCGCGCTCCGGTAAATCGTATCTTGCGATCCAGCATTGTTGACGGCCCCGGTAACCGGGCGGCGGTGTTTGTACAGGGCTGCAATTACGACTGCGTTTATTGCCACAATCCTGAAACAATTTCTCTCTGTTGTTCCTGCGGCGCCTGCGTAGCGGTTTGTCCCGCCGGGGCGTTGTCGGTGTCCTGCGGCGCTCCGGCGGGTGAGGGGGCTGCCGGGGTCCGCTGGGAACGGGAAATTTGCGTCCTTTGTGATACCTGCCTTAAAGCTTGCCCCCACAACGCCAGCCCCCGGGTACGGTTTATGAGCCCCGAGGAGGTAATGGCGGAGCTTGAGCCATCCCTGGCTTTTATCCGGGGGGTAACGGTTTCCGGGGGGGAATGTACCCTGTACCGGGATTTCCTGTGCGCTCTGGGCAGGCTTGTCCGGGGGAAGTCCCTTACGTTTTTTCTGGACAGTAACGGGAGTTACGATTACGCCGGGGACGCCGGTCTTATGGCAGTTACTGACGCTGTAATGCTGGACGTGAAGGCGGACCCGGCGGAGTACCACCGGGTTACCGGGGAGAGCGGCGGAGACCTCCTGGAAAAGATGGATTTCCTTGCCAGGGCGGGAAAACTCTGGGAGGTCCGCACGGTAGTAAGCCCCGGCCTTATGGACGCAGCGTCCCTGGTAGAAAAGGTCTGCCGCCGCCTGGCGCGGGCCGGTTCGCCCGGCTCTGCTAACGGCTCCGTCGGCGGCTCCTCCGGAACCGCCGTGCCGCCGCGGTACAAGCTGATTCGGTACCGCCCGGTGGGGGTACGGCCGGCGGCGGGCACGGCCCTGGCGGAACCGGACACGGCCCTGATGGATAGCCTTGCCGCGATATGCACGAAACATGGTATAAAGGCGGAGGTGGTATAACAGAGCGTGAAGATAACGGTGATAGGCGGGGCCAATGTGGACATAACCGGAGTTTCAACCGCCCCCCTGCGGGAGCGGGATTCCAACCCTGCGAAGGTGCATTTGAGCGGCGGCGGGGTGGCCCGGAACATGGCCTGTAATCTGGCGCGGCTAGGGGCGGAAGTTACCTTTGTCAGCGCTCTTGGCGATGACGGATTCGGGAAGCTCCTGCGGGAATCCCTGGCGGAATCGGGCCTGGATGATTCCGCGTTGATCCTACGGAAGGACCTTTCCACCGGCCTTTACCTGGTACTCCTGGAGCCCGCCGGGGAGATGTTTATCGCAGTAAACGATATGGCCGCGGTGGAATCCATCGGCCCGGCGGATGTGGAAGCCCTGGAGGACACGATTGGGGCGTCGGACCTGGTGGTTGCTGACGCGAACCTGCGGCCCGAAACCCTGGAGGCCCTGCGGCGGCTTGCGGTCCTGCGCCGGACGCCCCTCATGGCAGACACCGTATCGGTAAGCAAAGCGGGACGGCTTAAAGCCATCTTCCCGGATCTTGCGCTGTTCAAGGCGAACCGCTCCGAAGCCGCAGCGCTGACCGGGTTCCCCCTGGATACGGATGAAGCCCTGCGGAAAGGCTGCAGCGATCTTTCCGGCGGAAAAACCGCCATTTATCTTACCCTGGGAGCGCAGGGGAGTTGCTGCGCCTATGGGGACGACTTCTTCAAGCAGCCGGTCCTGCCGGCCGCGCTGGTGAATGTCAACGGCGCGGGGGACGCCTTCGCCGCCGGAACTGCCTACAGCTTCTGCCTTGGCCGGGGGCTTCGGGAAACCGCGGTATTCGCTTCGGCCTGCGCGGCGGTTACGGTGGAAAGCGGCAACGGAGTAAGCGGAGAACTTACCCTGGAAAAAGTTTTGAAACGGGCGGCCGGTACCGGCCGCGAATGAACCGGGATGTGGGTTAGCAGCCCAGACTCATCCCTAAGGAGGCACATTATGTCAGAATCCTGGGACAAATATGTAGATGTCCTGCCCGAGGTCCAGCATGCCCTGAACCAGGGGAAGGCCGTAGTCGCGCTGGAATCGACGATCATTTCCCACGGGATGCCCTATCCCGACAACCTTGACTGCGCGGCGAACTGCGAAACGATAGTCCGCGATCACGGGGCGGTCCCCGCCACTATCGCCATTCTGAAGGGCCGGGTCAAAATCGGCGTTACCCGGACGGAGCTTGAGTATCTGGCGCAGGCCAAAAACGTAATAAAGTGTTCCCGCCGGGACCTGGCTGCCGTACTGGCCCTTGGACAAGACGGCGCGACAACGGTGGCCGCCACCATGATCCTGGCCAACCGGGCGGGTATACGCTTCTTTGCCACTGGCGGGGTCGGCGGCGTACACCGGGGCGCGGAAAACTCCCTGGACATTTCCGCCGATCTGACGGAACTCCAGACCACCGATGTCTGCGTGATTTCCGCGGGGGTCAAGAGCATCCTTGACATAGGCCGCACCCTGGAATACCTGGAAACTCTGGGCGTCCCGGTGGTCGCCTTCGGCCAGGACCGGTTCCCAGCCTTTTATACCCCGGATTCAGGCTTTGATGCCCCCCTGCGCATAGATACCGCCGCCGCCGTTGCCCGTATGCTCAAGGTAAAGTGGGACTTCGCCCTTCATGGCGGCGCTATCATCGGGAATCCCATACCCAGGGAGTATGCCATGCCGCCGGAAAGGATAAACGGCGCCATTGAGGAAGCCCTGTGCCGGGCGGGCGCACAAAAGATAACCGGCAAGGAGATAACCCCCTTCCTGCTGGACACGGTTAAGCAGCTAACCGGCGGGGAGAGCCTGGAAGCGAATAAACACCTGGTATACGGGAACGCCGCCCTCGCTGCGGACATAGCAGCGGCCTTCTCCGTCCTGGAGTAGGGCCGGAAAATCCCGCGCCAAACCGGCGGCGGCCTTATACCGTCCGGGGTTCCGCTTCGCTCTATTCATTGCGCCCGGCGCAACGAACACGCCATACCCCTGCACTGAGGAACTGGCAAAATTTGGCCTATAGTTCTTGTAGTGAGGCTCTTTCAAAACTTCAGTTTTGAAAGAGCCTCAGTTTCAAAATTTTGGAACCGCCTTACTTGTCAAGGATACCGGAACCGGATATTATACCAAAGTATTCCGATAGAATATCTATGATATGTTCGGGGCTGTGGTCAAGGAGGAAAACATGGGCCCCCTGGGGTTGTTTTCGGCAGTAGAGAGTACGGCGTCCGCTTTTTCGGAGGCCGGGTTTGGCGGTGAAGCCGCGGGAGAACCTCTTTTTATTACCTTGAGCGGAATTTCCAAGCGTTACGGCACGGTTACGGCCCTGACCGGACTGGATCTGGACATTCCGCCGGGGAGTATTTTCGGCATCATCGGCAAGAGCGGGGCCGGCAAGTCCACGCTGCTGCGGATTATGAGCCTTTTGGAAAGCCCCGATTCAGGGCAGGTGTACTACGGCCGGGAACGGGTGGATACCCTGCGGGGGGCGGCGCTGAGGGAACGGCAGCGGAACATGGGGATGATTTTTCAGAATTTTAACCTTATGGCTTCCCGGAATGTTTCGGGAAACATCGCTTATCCGCTGGAGATTGCGGGGCTGCACAAAAAGCAGATCCATGAACGGGTGGAGGAACTGTTGGAACTGGTGGACATTACGGATAAACGAAGGGCCCGGCTGCGGGAGCTTTCCGGCGGCCAAAAGCAGCGGGTGGCAATTGCCCGGGCCCTGGCGTCCAGCCCGCAGGTCCTGTTTTGCGACGAGGCGACCAGCGCCCTGGACCCGCTGACTACCAGGTCTATTTTGTCCCTTATCCGGGAATTACAGCGGAAACTTTCGATCACCGTGGTGCTGATTACCCACCAGATGGAGGTGATTCGCGCCGTCTGCGAAGAAGTGGCGGTCCTTGACGGGGGACAGGTGGCGGAACGGGGAACCGTCCGGGACCTGTTTGCCAATCCCCGCTCGGCGGCGGCCCGGGAACTGCTTCACAGCGGACAGCAGATTGGACATACGGAAGGGGGCGGCGATGAATAGGACCCAGCTTGCGGGGATTCTGGCCCTGCTCCCCCAGGCAACCCTGGAAACGATCCACATGACCTTTTTTTCCGCCCTTATCGCGGTGATTCTGGGTTTCCCCCTGGGAACCGTCCTGTACTGCACCTCTCCGGTGGGGCTTTTCCCCCGGCGGCTCCTGTACAACACCCTTTCCCGAATCGTCAATGTGCTGCGGTCATTGCCTTTCATCATCCTGATGATACTGCTTATCCCCCTGTCCCGGCTGATCGTGGGGACCAGCATCGGCCCTACCGCCGTCATCGTGCCCCTGTCCATTGCGGCGGCCCCCTTTGTGGCCCGCATTGCCGAATCCGCCTTGCAGGAGGTGGACGCCGGGGTGCTCCTGGCGGCCCGGGCTATGGGATCGAC
>JAIRXT010000096.1 GCA_031268125.1 Treponema sp.
TCCCGCCGGTTAAAGGCCCCGGCAAAGCGGTTATGAAAATCCGCGGTACGCCACTGGGATACGTGATTCCGCAGTTCCCGGGCCCGTCCCTCCGATATAAGCCCTGCGGCCTCCGCCTCTTCAAGGCGGCTTATAACGGTATCAGCATCGGCGGCCTGTTTGATGCCGTTTGCCAGCGTGGTAAGTTCCGATTCGGTAATCGTAATTTCCAGTTTATGGTGTTCCGCGGGATCAAGCAGGGATTCGTTATCCGCAAGAAAACTGCGGGCCTCCGCAAAGCGCCCGGCCCTGCATAGTTTTACGGTACGGTTGGAGGCCAAAAGATCGATATAGTCCTGCCAGCGGGGATCGTCCCGGCCTCCCGCCCCGGCAAAGCAGGAATCCGCATATACGGCCCAGCGCAGGCCCTCTTCCTCCTTGCCCGCGTTGAGCAGCGAAGCGCCGTAGTTAAGAATCCGGTCCCGAAGATCCTGCTGAGGATCGGTAAAAAAGGCGGAAACCGCGGGATTTATTCTTTCGGCCAGCAAACTTGCCCGGTTCAGGGCAATACTGACCGATAAATCGTAACGGTTCCGCCGTTCCGTATCGGCAATATGGTTATGGAGAATCAGGGAAACCAGTTCCAGGGGGCTTAAATTCGTCCGGTCGCGGTAATTCCGGGCCGGCACATAGGCAAAACCGGTAACTTTCCCAAATTCGTCCTGAAATTCCCGGCGGTTGCCGGGATCAAAACCGTAGGGGTTGGTAGTTTCCACATCCCAGGACTCTTCCCCCTGGACTACGGTAGCAAAGGCATGATCCCGTGTGGCTACGCCCCGGACGGTAAGCCCCTGGGATTCGGCCAAAATAAGGTAGAGTACTGCAGAGGATACACAGTTGTACGTGCCGTTGGAAAGCAGCGTATCCAGGCGGGTCTGGTAGGTCGAATATGATCGAAGCAGCGTGCGGTGCATGTAGGAAAGGATATAATCACCCCGTGCTTCAGGGTCCATCCCCGCAAGTTCGGTTTGCAGTTCCTCTACCGCCCCGCGGAGAATACCGGTATAGCTTGGGGATGTCCGTGTCCGTGAGGCGGCCGGTGTTCCCGCCAATGCAGAAGCCCACAGTGCTGTCTCCGCCAGGTTCTCCCAGGAATCCCCTGCACGGGCAAATTCCTGCGCCCGGCTATCCGGTATAAGGGATGGGAAGCCGTTTTGTGAACTTTGGGCCCCGCCGTCAACGGGAAAAAGGATCAAGAACGCCAAAGCCGGAATCAACGCCGGGTATTTTATCCCGGATACAGGCCGCCGCCTTTCAACCATAAACATTTTAAGCTGCCGCATAATCAGCACAGTATGACGTATCGCATGGATTTTTTTAAGGTATGGGGGGGTTTAACAGCAATTCCGAATTCAAAATTCCAAATCCGAAAAGAGACGTAAAAAATCACCGGGGGTCCTGTCGGCTGGAAAAATCCGGGGCCCCCACCCCAGATTCTTTCCACTTTTCGCTTTCGCGAAACTGGACCCCTCGTTACTTGTTTCGCCTCTCTTTTCGCCGGTATCTTCATCGTGAATTACCTTAAACTATGGGGGTTTCGAGGTAAAAAATGGTCAAATGGGGAAAAGCAACACCGGATAATACTTGCGGGTATACCTACAGGAACACCGCCATTTGACCATTTTTTACCTCGAATTATCTTAGATAATCAGCAATTCTCAGTTTGGGAAAAGATGAAAAGGCGCCCAGCCCAGAGCAGGGCGGGGTGTCAGGGGACTAAATTTGACCCGTATCGTGTACCCGGGGCAGGGAAAGAGTCTAGGAAAACATATGGAATTCTCTGCCGGCGGCATATTGCCGACGTATCGCAGATAGCGAAGGCAGATTCTACATGCGTTTTCCTGGCAATTTCCCTGCCCCGGGGAAACATTGTGGGTCAAGTTTAGGCAGGATCCCGGCGCCTTTTCGTTTTGGAATGGTTAAAATGAGAATTGCTGCGGTTTCAAATGTTTATTACGCTTAGCCCGCCTTCCCGTAATATTTTCCATGCCGCCGGAAGGCCGGGCCCCAGCAGCCCGGAAAGCCGGGCATAGAATGTTACGGCCGGGGAAGGTTCCCGGCCAAGCGCCCGGAGTGTTTCCGCCAGCGGTTCCGCCCCGGACCTTGCCGCTCCGGTAAGGGGCAGCCTGTGTTCTTCCTGCCGCCAGTACCAGCGCAGTTCTGCGGAATTCCATACCAGGGGCCGGGAACCCAGGAAGATGATCTGCCCGGCGGAGGGCGGCGCCTCCCGGTTCCGGTCCCGTTCCAGGGCATATTCATCAATAAGGGCGGCCACGAGATCGGCCCTTACGCCGGGCCGTTTAACCTTAAAGGAAAAGGCCCGGTCCACGGGGCTGGAACAGTCCCCTGCCATCCATCCGGCCAGCAGCCGGTTAAGGCCCTCATCATATTTGCGGAATTGCTCTTCTCCCTTAAACGAAAGGTCGTTCAGGATAAAACAGGGTTTCCCCTCCGGTGAAGGCATCACCGTTTCAAGGCCGGGGGGCCGGGCGGCATAGAGGCCGGAATGGCGGGTAAGGATAAACGGATGCCAAAAGGCGGAATCCAGTAGTTCCGCCGCGAAAAATTGACGCATTATTTCCGCCGAATCGATAATCTCCTGCTCGTCCTGGTCCCAGTAGCCGTAAATAAGATAGGCATGGGTTAAAATCCCCGCTTCCTTAAACGCCGCGCAGCAACGGACCAGCGTAGCCAGCGTAATGCCCTTGCCAATCCGCTTGAATCCTGCCTCCGCGGCTACTTCGACTCCCCCGGAAACGCCTATCAGCCCCCCGGCGGCCAGCAGGGCGGCCGCATCCGGGTTAAAAGCTTTTTCAAAGCGGATATTTCCCCAAAACGAAAGGGGCGGGGTCTTCTCCTTCAGATTAAGCAGGGCCAGGCGGATTAAAGAGGCAGGCGGAGCGGCCTCGTCCACCAGGTGAATCCCCAAAACGCCGGTTTTTTCCGCCTGGGTCCGCAGATGCCGGTACAGGGTATCAACATCCACGCGGCGGTACGAGCGGATATAGTCCAGGGTAGTGTCGCAGAAGGTACAGCGGCGCCAGTAACAGCCGTGGGCCAGATACGCCTTAATCCAGCGGCCGTCGGTCCATAGCCGGTGCATGGGGTTCAGGTCGTCTACGGGGCAGATATAGCGGGAAAAATCCACATCCCGGTAATCGGGAAAAACGGTAAGAGCCGCCCGGTCGTCAATTTCCTGCCCCTTACAGGGGGCCTCCGGTGTATTGCCGCCCGCGATACGGCCGTCAGCAATATTGCTGCCGGCGATAATTCCCCCGTGGCGGAACATGGTTTTGTAAAGGGGCCGGGGCACAGGTTCGGCCCCCGATTCTTCCCGTTCCAGAATAGCGTCCAGGGAACCATAGCCCCGGTCAAAGGAAAGGTAGTCAAAATAATCAAACACCAGGGGGTCGGAAAGGAAACGCAGCTCCGTATTCACGTACCCGCCCCCGGCGATGACCTTAATCCGCTCTCCAAAACAACGCTTTGCCGAGGCCGCACAGCTTAAAGCCCCGGTTAATGAACCGGGAAAGGGGATGGTGAGCCCCAGAATGGCCGGTTCTCCGTCATCCAGTGCCGCCCATTCCTCCTCCAGATAGGGTTTGTAGAAATTTTGGAACACATAACCCCGTAGACCGGCCAGGACCCGCTCAAAATTCACGGCTTCCCCTGAACCCCCCGGGTTTGTGGACGAATAGCGGATCAGGGAGAATCTCCCGTCCAAGACATGGGTAATAAAATCCGCCATATCCGCCAAAAGTTTTGAAGCCAGGATAGGAGCGTCTTCCGGCAGGGGGTTTCCTTCCAGGCTTTCCAGACACGCGTCAAAGCGGGGGCCGCCGGGCAAAACTCCGTTGGCAAGGGCCAGGGAATGTCCCCATTCCCGGTCTTTGCCCCGCAGAAAATTCAGGAGCCGGTCGATACAGTTTATCCAGCGGTCCGCTTCGGAAAGGAAGCGCAGGGCGGTTTCCCGGCCAGGTCTGTCTTTCCGGGTTTTAAGCAGGGTTTCCGCATCGTTAAATATTCGTTCCAGACCGGCGCGGCAGAAGATCCGGGTGAAAAGGCCGATAGAATGATCCCGGACCGTAACCCTGCATCCGCGGCTTTCCAAAAAACTGCGCAGGTAGTAAAGGCTGGGGTAGGGACCGTTTAACTGGACAAATGGGGGCTGAACCAGCAGGATTCGTTTCATGGATTTTTGCCGTTTAATTATGGGCGTAAAAAAAGCGGCGGGTAGGTTCCCGCCGCCTTGTTTTAAAACCCAGCGCCTATTGAATCATAGGCTTGGTCCAAACCCAGTTCCTCTTTTTCGTATCCGGCCGGAAGGTGATGCTTAAATCGGCGCCCAACGTGCTGTTCACGCCCGGTTCGCTTCCAAGCTCCTTGCCGTATATCGCAAAATTAAGCTTAAAGACGGAAGGCTCAAGCCCAAAGCCGACGGAAGGCAGCAGCTCGTGAACCCCTGCCCGGAACTTGAGGAAGCCGAACAGTCCAATTTCCATCCCCGCGCCTACATCAAGCAGGGGGTTCCTGTGTTCGCGGTTATTCCAGGTGAATACACGTTGAAAATTCGTCCAGTCGAACATGACGGCTGTATAGAAGGACTGGAATATTCCGGGGACCTCCCAGAAGCTGCTGGGGCGGAAGGTATAGGCAATTCCCGGATTAAGCCCAAAAGGTACCCGGTATGTAACATTAGAAGAAGAAGCGGAATTTTCACCTATATTAATCTTGGTTACTTGAAGCCCAAAGGTATAGACATCACTGGCCGTAAGCCCCACAACCAGATCTTTTTTGAACCGGTACATAAGGCCAAGATCGCTTGCCGCACCGGCAATTACAGGTATGTCAAGCGGCAACTCCGGACTGCCGCCAATAAAATTCAGGGCGTCTGCTTCCATAGAGGCCCATACCCGGGCATAAGGTTTAATTACAAAACCCGTGGAAAGCTCATGGTCCTTAAGCCTGAGGATGTTGAAAGACATACCGAAGGGCAGCGTTATATCAGCATATACATTAGCATCAATGCTGGTTCCGATGATCCGGGCGTCAACAAGGGTCCGCATAAAAAGCCCGAGCCCAAAACCGTTGGCCGTATACCCAAAGCTTAGGGGACCCCGGATTTCCGCTCCAACGGGGAGTTTCCCGCCCGGCATGATATTGGTAAGGGAAGAAAGCGCATCGCCTAGTGCAGATTCGTTTCCATCATCACCCATAGCATTCAATAAATTCTTTATGGAATCTTTGTTTTCTTTTTTCAGCAGTTTATCAAAAGGTCCGGTAACGCTAAACGAAAGGTCGGAGATTATACTCTCGTTGGCCCACTGCAGGGCCGCGGGGTTTACGAACAGGGAATAGATGTTGTCCGTATAGGCCACATGGGGTCCCCCCAGGGCATTGCCCGCAGTGGAACCATAGCCAAGGGGGGCCATGTTTTTTTCTTCCGCAAAAAGAGCGGAGAAAAGACACAGCAGTACCGCAGCTAATATTACAATCTTTTTCATTATTTCCCTCCTTATCCCAAAAGACCCGAAATATTATTGCCCAACTCACCGCCCCGTCTTGTAAGCTCATTTGCAACAGCGGCGATAATGCTTTCGGAAGGCGACGACAATGTAGTGGCATCATCAGTTTTTTTACTGGTACCCCAGCCCGCTAAGTAATCTTCAACAGACGTACTCTGCGATTCCGATTCCGCCAGAATCAGGGTCAGAGCAAGCTGGGCAAGCTCCGCGTCGGAAACATCGTCAATAACCCCCGGTGTAAACTGGGGTTTGCCCGAAGAAGTTACAGCGGGTCCCAGACTGGTTACTATGTTGTCCGAAATCCCCTTCATGTCATTATTTTTTGCCGTGCCCTGTACTTCAGTAAGCAGTTTGTTGAAGGTATCTTCGCTTTGACTATCGCTGTTCAGAACGAGATTAATGTTTTCCAGTACCAGTTCGGTCAGGCCGGAAGCCTGGTTGGCGGCGGTAATTGCCGCGGCCTGCAACTCCGGCTGGTTGGGATTATTTTTCAGCTCGGCGGCAATCTTATCCAGAATTCCCCGGGAAGCCTTGGCATCACCCTTGGATTCCTTAAGCAGGGATTTTACGTTTTTTGTGGTTACCTTAATCGTACTGGGGTCCCGCGCCCAATCCTTCCCCCACGAAGTGGTAAAAAAATTCGAACAGGAAGCCAGCAGGACGGCGCAGAGGACTGTAGCCGCCGGCAAGCCAAATTTCCATTTACTCATCATATAACCTCCCTTGCATAGCAAGTCAAAATCAACTACCTGCCGCATACATGGCAGACAAATACTCGTCTACATAATACCACCAAAAAATAAAAATTTCAACCTAATAAAATATGTTCTCCGGGCAAAAAACCGGCCCATACAACGGCCCATAGGGTACCGCTTGCATATTTTATGGTCCTTTACTACTGTCAAAGACCGATAATTTTGGAAAATGGGAGACAAATATGGCCGGGGAGAGCAATCGAAGACCGGGGCACACGGCCCACTGGGCTGACGCAACCGCGGAAAAAATCATCTGGGAAAAGGGCGATAAAGAGCAATACACCTGTGCCTCGGGGATTACACCCTCCGGGACCGTACATATTGGGAATTTTAGGGAGATTATCTCCACGGACCTGGTGGTGCGTTCCCTGCGGGACCGGGGTAAAACGGTCCGCTTTATTTACTCCTGGGACGATTACGATGTGTTCCGCAAGGTGCCGGTCAACATGCCCGGCCGGGAGGATCTGGAAAAATACCTGCGTTTCCCCATCACCGTGGTACCGGACCCCTGGGGCCGGGATTCCAGCTATGCCCGCCATCACGAAGTAGATGTGGAAACCGTGCTGCCCCTGGTGGGGATTCAGCCCGAATTCCTCTACCAGGCGGAACGCTACCGTTCTTCCCTTTATGCGGCGGGAATCCGCCGGGCTCTGGAACACCGGGAGCTTCTAAAGGATATTCTGGACAAGTTCCGGGACGAAGAACACAAGATTCAGGGTGAATGGTGGCCTGTGGGGGTGTTCTGCGACGGCTGCCACAAGGATGAAACGGAAGTGGAAAGCTGGGACGGTGAATGGGGGCTGCGCTACCATTGCCTTTCCTGCGGCCGCGCGGAGACGGTGGATCTGCGGAATGCCAGGGGGGTCAAGCTGGGCTGGCGGGTCGACTGGCCCATGCGCTGGGAATATGAAAAGGTGGATTTTGAACCCGCCGGTAAGGATCACCACAGCCAGGGGGGAAGTTTTGATACCGCCCGGCATGTATGCAAGGAAGTTTACGGCTGGGACGCCCCGGTTACCTTCCGGTATGATTTTATCGGAATCAAGGGGAACCCCGGTAAAATGTCCAGTTCCAAGGGCAAGGTGGTGGATCTGCCGGACCTGCTGCGGGTCTACACTCCCGAACTGGTCCGCTACCTCTTTGCCGGTACCCGGCCCAATACGGAGTTTACCATTTCATTCGATCTGGACGTAATAAAAATTTACGAAGATTACGATAAAACTGAACGTATCGCCTGGGGGGATGAAAAGCCCAAAGATGAAGATACGTTTAAGCGGGAAAAGCGTATTTACGAACTTTCACAGGTCCTGACCGGTCCCGGCGGAAGGCCCGCCATGCCCCCGGTCAAGCCCTATCAGATACCGTTCCGCCATCTGTGTAGTCTGATCCAGATTGCCGACGGCGATATTGAAAAGGCCATTGCGTCTCTGGGGCGGGGCGGGCAAGGAAGCGCCGCGGAGGGCGGCGTGCGCCCCACGGCGGAACAGATTCCCGGTATCCGCTCCCGGGCCCTCTGCGCCAAGTACTGGATCGATGAATGCGCCCCGGAAGAATTCCGGTTCAAGCTGCGGACCCCCGGAGCACCGGCGGATGCCGGCCCGGCGTTAAGCCCGGAGGAACGGGACGCCGTCCGCCGTCTGCGGGATACCGTTGTTGCCCGGATCGAAACCTACGCCGGGGACAAGGACTGCGCCGAAGCGATCTACAAGGCGGCGGAAGACAGCCATTTGGAAGGCAAAACCCTGTTCCGGGCCGCATACCAGGCCCTTATCGGCAAAGATCAGGGCCCCCGGCTTGCCGCCTTCCTGCGTTCCATCAACAAAGATCGCCTCCTGGCTATCCTGGCGGACTACTAATACCTTGTAAACACTAAATGAAGCGGAATAATGTTGCCCCCTGGGGCGGGGGCCCCGGATTTTTCCAGTCGGCAGGAAAGCCAATGATTTTATAGGCGTCTTTTCCATCGAAAAGTTTGTAAAAGTAAAATTGCTGAGGTAATTCTGCTTGCCGTTGCTTTTTTTCCCGTTTCGGGATATGTTGGGGCTATGGGGGCACGTGATTTCTATGGTGATTAGCATCATTCCATAGTATTTCTTTGCGGATCACCACCAAAGGAGTTAACATGGCACAGCGTCAATTCCAAACCGAAGTAAACCAACTTTTGCACCTGATTATCCACTCCCTGTACTCCAACCGGGAAATATTTCTGCGGGAGCTGGTCTCCAATGCGTCCGATGCTCTGGACAAGCTAAAATACCTTACCGTGGCGGAAGACGCCTACAAAACGGTCAGCTTTGACCCGCGGATTGACATTGTTTTTGACAAGGATGCCAAAACCTTGGGCGTTTCCGATAACGGTATCGGCATGAACGAGGCGGACCTGGTTGAGTCCCTGGGAACTATTGCCCGGTCGGGGACACGGGCTTTTCTTGAAAAGCTCGGCGCCGATGCCAAAAAAGATTCCAACCTTATCGGCCAGTTTGGGGTGGGGTTTTATTCTGCCTTTATGGTGGCGGAAAAAATCGAAGTTACAAGCCGGAAGGCCGGGGAAGAAGAAACTTTTGTATGGTCCAGCGACGGCCAGGACGGTTACAGTGTGGAAAAAATTTCCGCCGGGGGCAAGACCGCAGGCCAGGAAAGCCAGGGGACCACGGTGTTG
Source organism: Treponema sp. (assembly GCA_031268125.1). Taxonomy (GTDB): domain Bacteria; phylum Spirochaetota; class Spirochaetia; order Treponematales; family Breznakiellaceae; genus JAISFT01. The sequence continues at coordinate 8,979 of JAIRXT010000096.1, forward strand.
CTGCACCTGAACGAGGACGGCCTGGAATACGCCAACCGCTGGTCCATTGAGGACATTATCAAGCGGTACTCCAATCATGTGGCCTTCCCCATTTACCTTACCTACGACGAAACCGACTATGACGATAAAGGGAAGGTAAAATCCAGCAAAAAGAAGACCGACAAGATAAACTCCGGCGCAGCCCTGTGGCGGCGGTCCAAGCAGGAACTTACGGAAGGGGATTATCACGAATTTTACAAGCAGATAAGCCACGACAGCGAAGACCCGCTGTTTTACGTCCACACCAAGGCAGAGGGGACGCAGGAATACGCCACCCTGTTCTATGTGCCTAAAAAAGCGCCCTTTGATCTGTACAATGTGGACTACAAGCCGGGGGTAAAGCTCTATGTGAAGCGGGTGTTTATCACCGATGACGACAAGGAGCTGATGCCCACTTACCTGCGCTTTGTCCGGGGGGTTATCGATTCGGAGGACCTGCCCCTGAACGTAAGCCGGGAAATTCTGCAGCAAAACAAAATTCTGATGAATATCAAAAACGCTTCGGTAAAAAAGCTGCTGGGGGAGTTTAAAAGCCTGGCGGACAAAGCCCTTTCCGGCGGCAGTGAGGCCAAAGAAACCTGGGAGACCTTTATCGGCCAGTTCAACCGGCCCCTAAAGGAGGGGCTGTACCAGGATTACGCCAACCGCGACGCCCTGCAGGACCTGGTACGGTTTAAAAGCAGTGTTGTGGAAGGCTGGACGGGACTGGCGGACTACGTTTCCCGGATGAAAAGCGATCAAAAAAGCATTTACTACATCACCGGCGGGGACGAAAAAACCCTGCGGGCCAGCCCCCTGCTGGAAGCCTACCGGGCCAAGGATATTGAAGTCCTTATCATGAATGATGAGATTGACGAGATTGTGATCCCCTCGCTCCACAGTTACCGTCAAGAAAAGCCCGAGACCGGCGGCAATATTGCCGATGGTAAGACAGAAAGCCAGTCTTGGGAGCTTAAGGCGGTAAACCGGGCCGGGGCCGATGAGGAACTGGGGGAGAAGAAAGACAATGCCGCGGAAAAAGAAAACAAGCCGGTGATCGAAAAGATCAAAAAGGCCCTGGGGGACCGGGTAAAGGAAGTTAAGCTTTCCCGCCGTCTCCACGATTCCCCGTCCTGTATTGTGGCTGATGAAAACGATCCCAGTATCCAGATGGCCCAGATGCTCCGGGCTATGGGCCAGACCGAAATGCCCGAGGTAAAGCCTATCCTGGAGGTGAACGGGGATCATCCCATTGTGGCGGGTCTTAAAACCACCGAAGACGAGGGGCAGATTGCCGATGTGGC
>JAIRXT010000100.1 GCA_031268125.1 Treponema sp.
GACTATGCCGGCCGGCCCTCCCTGCTGTACTACGCGGAGAAGATGAGCCGCGACTTGGGGGGGGCGAAGGTTTACCTAAAACGGGAGGACCTGAACCACACCGGTTCCCACAAGATCAACAACGTGCTGGGCCAGACCCTGCTGGCGAAAAAGATGGGGAAAACCCGGATTATCGCCGAAACCGGCGCGGGGCAGCACGGGGTTGCGGCGGCCACCGCGGCGGCCCTGCTGGGGATGGAGTGCGAAATATTCATGGGTAAAGAGGACACGGAGCGGCAGGCCCTCAACGTGTACCGCATGGAGCTTTTGGGGGCCAGGGTGCATCCGGTCCTGTCGGGAACCCAAACCCTCAAGGACGCGGTAAACGAAACCATGCGGGAATGGGTAAGCCGGGTCGGCGACACCCACTACGTACTGGGATCGGTCATGGGCCCCCACCCCTTCCCCACCATGGTCCGGGATTTCCAGAGCGTCATCGGCAGGGAGGCCCGGGAGCAGATCCTGAAACGGGAGGGGAAGCTCCCCGCGGCGGCCCTGGCCTGTGTGGGCGGCGGCAGTAACGCCATGGGCCTGTTCCATTGCTTCATCCCCGACCGGGGGGTGCGGCTTATCGGCTGCGAGGCCGCCGGCCTGGGGCTGGATACGGACCAGCACGCCGCCACCATTGCCAAAGGCTCCGTGGGCATCTTCCACGGCATGAAGTCCTACTTCTGCCAGAACGATGAAGGCCAGATAGCCCCGGTATACTCGATATCCGCGGGCCTGGATTATCCGGGAATCGGGCCGGAACACGCCTGGCTTAGCGACACCGGGCGGGCGCAGTACGTGCCGGTTACGGACGAGGAGGCGGTTTCCGCCTTTGAGTACCTTGCCCGGACCGAGGGGATCATCTGCGCCATCGAAAGCGCCCACGCCCTGGCCCACGCCCGGACCATAGCGAAGACCTTTGGCAAAGATGAAAGCATCATAGTCTGTCTTTCCGGCAGGGGAGACAAGGATGTGGCGGCTATAGCCCGCTACCGGGGGGCGGATATCCATGAGTAACATCGGCAGGGCATTCAAATCGAAAAAAGCGTTTATCGGCTTTGTTACCGGCGGCGACCCCGCCATCGAAAAGTCGGAAGAATTTATCCTGGAGATGATCCGGGCCGGCGCGGACCTGGTGGAGATAGGGGTCCCCTTTTCCGACCCCATTGCCGAAGGCCCGGTGATTCAGGCCGCCAACCTCCGCGCCCTTGCATCGGGAACTACAATAGAAAAACTGTTCCGCCTGGTGGAACGCCTCAGGAAGAAAACCCAGGTACCCCTGGTCTTCCTCACCTACCTGAACCCGGTCTTCCGTTACGGCAGCGGCCGCAGCTACGACCCCTTCTTTGCCCGCGCCGCCGCCGCTGGCCTCGACGGCATCATCATCCCCGACCTCCCCTTCGAGGAACAGGGGGAACTGCGCCCCGCCGCCGCCGCTCACGGCATCGACCTTATCTCCCTCATCGCCCCCACTTCGCAGGAGCGGATACAGGACATAGCCCGTGCCGCCGCAGGCTTTGTCTACCTGGTCTCATCCCTGGGCGTTACCGGGGTGCGGAGCGAAATCACCACCGATCTTGCCTCAATGGTTGCCGCGGTAAAGTCGGCGGCGGATATTCCCGCTGCGGTGGGCTTCGGCATCCACAGCCCGGCCCAGGCCGCGGACATAGCCCGCGTTGCCGACGGGGTCATCGTGGGCAGCGCTATCGTCAAAATCGTCGCGGAACACGGTGAGGCCGCGGGGCCCCCCATCTACCGCTATGTGCGGGAAATGACGGAGGCAATCCGGGGCGCTTAACCGGATTGTTTTTTGGGCGCAACAGGCTCTGCAAAATAATCTTCCGCCCGGCGGCATCTCCGCCGGCTAGAAATGTTGACATTTCATAAATAATGTCGAAAAAAGTTTGACAGATTTTTAGAGACAGTTATATAATAAAGCTGTTCTTTTCCCGGGAAGTTATATTCGGGATTCATCTTATCAATCTCTGGAGGAAGTTATGAGAAAATTACTGCCCTTTCTTTTGATTCTTACCCTTGCGGCGCAGGTATTCGCCGCCGGGGGCCGGCAGCAAGGAGGCGCTCAGGCAGGGAAGACACCGTTGCGGATCGTTACCTGGACCAATCCGGCATCCGTAGAGGCAATCAAAACCCTCAGCACAAAATTCATGGCCGCATATCCGGATATATCCGTAGAAGTTACCGATATCGAAAGTAACCAGGTTGACGGCCTCATCCGTACCCGGATGGCCGCCAATGATGTGGAAATCATCTCCCACCAGGGAGGTCTTACCCGGGCTCAGGTAGATTGGGCCCCTGGTGAAAAACCTATGTGGCAAGAAATGATAGATGCAGGGAACTATCAGGATCTTAGCGGAGAATCCTGGCAGAGCGCCTGGGGAAACGGTACTGATTCCTGTACCTACAATGGCAGGGTTTACGGCATTTCCGTGGGTTCCACCGTGGTAACCGGGGTCTTCTACAATAAAAAACTTTTTGCCGACAACGGCTGGCAGGTTCCCAAGACTTGGGCCGAATTTGAACGGCTCTGTGCAGCCATCAAGGCTAAAGGCATAACCCCCATGACCGTGGGCGCCGCCGACGGCTGGCCCTACACCATGTTGATGAACGACATTGTTGCCAGCGTAGAACCGGACCATGAGGGCCTGATCAGAGCCCTGTGGAGCGGAGAACGGAAATTCACCGATGCCAAGTCTTTGGAAATCTTCCGCCGGGGAGAATTCCTCAACCAAAATTTCGAAGATGGATTTAAATCTATCCCCTACAGCGCCGCTCCCGGCCGTTTCGCGGCCGGCAGAGCCGCCATGATGCCCGACGGTAACTGGAACGTAACAGAAATACTGAAAGCGGACCCGAACTTCCAGGTCGGCTACTTCCCCATGCCCGGAACCGAACCGGGCCTCCAGTTCCAGGGGAAATCGGACCTTAGTTTCCATGTAAACGCCAAATCTCCCTACAAAGACGGAGCTTTGAAATGGCTGGAATTCCTTACCGATAAGACTAACTACACGGATTTTATTAACACCATTGGTTTCATCCCAACTATGGAAGGAGTAACAATCTCCAACAAATTCCTGAATGAGGAGATTCTCCCCTATGCGGCGAACCTTAAGCCCCTGTGGGAACTTAACTGGCGGGCTCCCACCGGTCTCGGGCAATATGGCGAATATTCCGCCTATCAATACCTTAGATCTGCCGGAGGGCCGGTAGCTTCGGTTAACGAACTGGCACAGTTAGCCCAGAAAGATTTCGACGATGCAAAGGCTGCTATCAAGAAATAAAAGAAGTTAATGAGCCTGCCGGGAAAATTGATCAACCTTCCCGGCAGCTTTTACCCCACATTCTGGCCGGGAGAAGCATCCCAAAAGGAGACAGCCATGAGCAGTATCGCCACAGGAAAAAAAATGTATACCACTCACTTTAAAAAAGAGGCAATAATCCTTGGCATTCTGCCCGGTCTTGTTTTGTTTTTGAGTTTTTCTGTTATTCCCAGCATACTCACCTTCTTTTTTTCTTTTACCGATATCCGGCAGATACCGGGCCGGCCCTGGCAATTTGTGGGGCTGGACAACTACCGGGAAGTCTTGTTCCAAAGCAACAGCCGGGATATGCTGGATTCTCTTAAACGAACCTTTATTTTTTCCCTTGCGGTAACCGGTTTTCAAACCGCCTTTGCCCTGCTGCTTTCGATTCTTCTTACCCGAAAAAATCTGGCCGGGAAAAATATTTACCGTACCATTATTTTCCTTCCCAATGTCCTGGGAGTCACGGTAACGGGCCTCTGTTTTAAACTGCTCTTTTCTATTGACGGCCCCGCCCGGATACTGCTGGGTCTTTTTGGAAAAAGTTCCGCCTTCTTTGGAGACTGGAATCTGGCACTGCCCTTGGTCATATTCTGCCAGGTCTGGATGTATGTGGGTTACGAAATGGTGATTTTTATCGCTGGTCTGCAAAACATATCGGAAGACCTCTACGAGGCCGCCCGGATAGACGGGGCCTCCGAATGGCAGATATTCTATAGGGTAACCATCCCCCTGTTGTGGTCGACGGTAATGGTAAACGTTACTCTCTGTATCGTAGGTTCCCTTTCAGCCTTCCAGATTATCCTGGTAACTACCCAGGGAAGTCCTCCTACCAGGACTTTGGCAATGTTTGTATATCAAACCGCCTTTGGTGTTGGCGGCGGGAACAATAACACGGGACGACAGGGTCTGGCCGCGGCGATGCAGATGCTGCTCTTTGTGTTTATTCTGGTGATCACCATTTTCTCGCGGTACCTGATGAGCCGCAAGGAGGAAGAATAATGGCAGCCTCGAAAAACCGCCCCTTCCGGGCAGGAGATTTTGCCGTCTACCTTGTCATCCTGTTAGTATTACTACTGTTCGTTTTCCCCCTTTCCTATGTGTTTATCACTTCCTTCAAAACACCGGTTACCTTTTTACGGGACCCCGTGGGCGTCATTTTTACTCCCACTTTGAAAAATTTCTCCGATGCCTGGGTTAAGGCTTCTTTTGGAAGCTACAGTTTCAACAGTATTTTGTATACCGTAGTAACGGTGGTCCTTTCCCTGATCCTGGCCCTCCTTATTGCCTTTCCCTTGGCACGAAAATATATCCGCTTTCATCAGGCGCTGTTCTTTTTCCTTATGCTGGGCCTCTTCTTGCCCGATGGGACCATTCCGCTTTTTCAGATTTTATTAAAACTTGGACTTTACAATACCCGGTTGGGTTACATCATCTCCATGATGGGAGTGGGCGGAGTACCATTGATATTTTTTGTTTCTTACCTTAAAGGAATTCCCATTGAATTGGACGAGGCCGCAATTGTGGACGGCGCCGGGTACTTCCGGTATTTCTTTAAATTTATCATTCCCTTGGCCCAGCCCGCCATATCGTCCATGGCAATACTCCAAGCCATAGGAGTATGGAATGATATTACCAGAGCAATTGTATTTTTGTCCAACGACAAGCTTTTTCCCATAACCAAGGGGCTTTTCGTGTTTTCCGGCCTTTATTCGGTAAGCTGGACGGAACTTACCGCGGCCCTGGTTATTGTCGCTGCCCCTCTTATCGTCCTGTACCTGTTCCTGCAGCGGTACATCATCAGCGGTCTTACCGCCAGTTCAGTAAAGATGTAATAGAATTGTTCGGAAACTCCAGTTTCCGAACAATTCTATTATAATTTCACGGAAATTTAGTGCATCGTGTCCCCGGCGTTACCTTTGTTTTTCGACAATACCGAATTCCATACATTCGTCCAGAACCTGGGATTCCTTCCCCTTGCGCTGCCCCTGCATTTTTTGTATTATGCTTTTGCCCCGCAGCCAGGAACCATGCGAGGAGCCGCCGCCTAACCCCGCCAGGTCCGGAAGGAAGCAACGGTAAGCGGAGGGCTTCTGCGCCGTGGGGGTGCAAACCCGTCCTGGTGCGGGGCTTTTCGCGCCGTCTGCGTGGTGCGGAAGCCCCGGACAGGGGCTAAACTTGACCCACAACGTTCCACCGGGACAGGGGGGTAGCCGAACAAAAAACCTTACAGGGTTTTTGTGAGGCGGAGGGGGGGCCAGAGCGGCGGCGAAGGCGGGGCTCCCCGCCAGGCTACGCATTGGACTTTGTCCGTGGTAGCGGGCCCCCCCTTCTGAATTTCTTAACCGCCGCGTGTAACTTCACACATTCCGCCCCAGACGCTATACTGGATTTATGGCAGTTGAGGCGGGGAGAACCGCAAAATTTGAGGTAACAGCCACCCGGCGGCGGCCCAAGACTCTGGATGAACTGGCGGGCCAGGAATTTGTGGTTTCCACGCTGAAAAATTCCCTGGACAGCCGGACGATTGCCCATGCCTACCTGTTTTCCGGGCCCCGGGGCTGCGGCAAGACCAGCGCCGCCCGGATTCTGGCCCGGTCCCTGAACTGCGAGAGGGGGCCTTCTTCCAGTCCCTGCGGGGTCTGCGTCAACTGCCGGGAAATTGCCGCCGGTTCCAGTCTGGACGTAATCGAGATTGACGGGGCCAGCAATACATCGGTCAACGATGTGCGGCAAATTAAGGACGAGGTGCTTTTTCCCCCCCAGAGCGGGACTTACAAGGTCTACATTATCGACGAAGTCCACATGCTTTCTACCAGCGCCTTTAACGCGCTGCTTAAAACTATTGAGGAACCGCCCCCCTACATCGTCTTTATTTTTGCCACTACAGAACTTCACAAGGTGCCGGCGACAATCAAGAGCCGCTGCCAGCAGTTTGCCTTCCGCCTTATTCCCATTGAGACGATTAAGGCTATTCTGAGGGATGTTTGTGATGAGATGAAGATAGATGCCGAGGACGAGGCCCTGTTCTGGATGGCCAGGGAATCTACCGGCAGCCTGCGGGACGCTTTTACGCTGTTTGATCAGGTTGCTTCGTTCTCCGCGGGGCATATCCGCACGGAAACAATCCGGGAGAAGCTGGGGCTGGTGGGGCTTGAACGGCTTAACGAGCTGGCCGAAGCCTGTGTGGAGGGGGACGCCGCCCGGGGATTCGAGCTGTTTGACCATATTCTCTCCTCCGGGGTGGCCATTGAACAGTTTGTCATCGATCTGGCCGCCTATTACCGGAGTCTTCTGCTGCTGAAGAATTCCGTAACCAGGGAGTCTCTGCTGGGATACCCGGCGGAACGGTTTTCGCTCAAGGTCCTGGGGGGGCTGGATTCCGCCCGGCTTGAGCAGGCCCTGGAACTGCTGCTTGACTGTTACCGGGATATTAAATACTCCGTATCCCCCCGCTTTGAACTGGAAACGGTGGTTTCCAAGTTATCCTGGCTGAAAAACTGGGTCCCCCCGGCGGAACTGCGGACCGCGGTGGAGGAAGCCCGGAGGGCCCTGGGGGCGGGGGGGATCAACCGCCCTTTAGCGGGACGGGAAGCTCCGGCGCCGGCGGAACTTCCCGTAAAAACGGCGGGCCCGGTACCTTCGCTTAGTGAGGAATTCCGGCGCCGTATGGCGGCCCGGGAGGCCCAGGGCCCGCAGGGGTTGGCGGGATCGCCGGGCGGGGGGGCGGGGGGCCCGCAGCCCGGAGACGGCGGCTGGTCCGATGTGAATCCGGGGGCGGCCGGCAGTGATGAAGATGTACCGATGTGGAGTACCCTTAATAAAACCGTTCCTGCGGAAGAACCGGACTCTTTAACCCAGCGGGTACTGCGGATCTTTCGGGGAACCGTGGTGGAGAGAGGAGAAATTGAACATAAACCCTTTTGATATTCTGAAAAACGCGCAGCGGCTGCAGGAACAGATGGGGAATCTGCAGAATAAACTTGCCGCCATTATCGTTACCGGTCAGTCGGGGGGCGGAATGGTGGAGGTAGACATTAACGGCCGGATGGAAGTACTGGCTGTCCGCATTGCCCCGGAGGCGGCGGAGGATATCCGGATGCTGCAGGACCTGACAGCGGCGGCTTTTAACGCCGCCCTGGAAAAGGTACGGGATCGTACCGGCGCGGAGATGGGGAATTTGGCATCCGGCTTTGGGCTTCCTCCGGGAAGCGTGCCCGGCGGTTTTCCGGCAGGGCAATGAACAACGTCCCAGAGAATCCGGGCCTCCGCCGGAATCCGGGCAGCGCCATTGACCGGCTGGTAGCCCTGTTTTGCAGGCTGCCCGGTGTGGGCAAAAAAAGCGCCGGCCGCCTGGTGTACCATATTCTGGACGGGGACCCCGGCTATGCCCGCCTCCTGGCGGAGGAACTGGAGCTTCTGCACCGGGCAATCCGCCGCTGTTCCGTCTGCGGCAGCTTTACGGAGACCGACCCCTGCTCCATCTGCGGCGATCCGGCCCGGGACCACGGTTTAATCTGTGTGGTTGAGCGGCCCCAGGATGTGCGAATCATCGAGGAATCCCGGGAATTCCGGGGCATTTTCCATGTTCTGGGCGGGCTTATCGCCCCGCTGGACGGTATCGGCCCGGATAAACTGCGGATTGGCGAACTGTTAAGCCGGGTCCGCCGGGACGGGGCGCAGGAGCTGATTCTGGCCTTTAACCCCACCCTCGAAGGGGATACTACCGCCCTTTATTTACAGAAGCTTCTCCAGGATCTTAACGTGGAGATAAGCCGTCTGGCATCCGGGCTGCCGGTGGGGGGGGACCTGGAATACACCGACAAGCTTACGCTGTCCCGCAGTTTCCGGGGCCGAATCAAGCTATAAACGGCGGCCTACTCACGGTTTATTTTTCTGAAACATTCATCGATCACCGGATCAAGGGACGGCAGGTTAAAGCCCTGTTCCGCCAACTGCCGGCGTTCCTCGCTTTCCGGCCAATTCATATAGGGATCGGCATAGTGATCGTGCAGGTAACGGTATACCAGGTCTTCCGCCTTTTCCGGCAGGGCGAAGAAGATACCCCGGCCGGTCCCCAGAACTTTGCGGATCGCCGGGCGGACGTGGGCAAGGAAGCGATCCTGGTAGAGATCGTAACCCCGGCCCGAAAGTTTCCGCAGCCGGTCCGATACGGAACCTCCTGCGGGCTGGGGAGGCTTGGGAAGCGGGGGTTGGGGCGCCGGTTTTACGACGGCGGCGGCGGGTTTTACAACGGGCTTGGGGGCGGGCGGCTCAACCGCGGCCGGCTTAACCACGGCTGGTTTGGGGGCAACAGGCTCAGCCGCGGCCGGTTTTACGGCGGCGGGTTTGGTGGCGGCACGCTTAACCTTTGCCGGTTTAGCCGCGGGCTTGGGGGCGGCATGCTTAACCACGACAGGCGGAGTCTTGGGAGGTTCCGGCTTAGCCGCAACAGCGGGTTTTGCCGCGGGACCGGCCGGGGCCGCCCTTTCCATAGCATTCTTAATGACCCGCCAGTTTTGCTGTAGATAGCGATCACCCAGAACGGAGTAATAGTATCCCGTTACCAGTGTAGACATTACGGAACTCAGAATGTCCTCGTCCCGGTAATTGGCGTTCCGGCCCCGGCGAATCGTTACATAAACCGTATGGTTCTTCTTCCCGTATTTGCGGGAATAGAGAGAGAGAATCTGTTCAAAGGCGGCATCGTTTACCAGGTTCCAGTACTTCATGCAGTAGATCAGGGTCTTATCCTCAACACGGGTAAAACGGCTTGGAATTTCTATCCGGGCAAGGTCCTCATCGGAAAATGTTACGGTGGAAAAATCAGCCGGAGAATCCCCGGCAATCTCCGGCCGTTTCGGATTCAGATCCTGCCGCCGCCGGCTTCGTTCCTGCTCCAGAACCGGCAGGGACCGGGACAGGTAAGAGCGGACTAACTCCGCCGCCTGTTCCATAAAAGCTGCCTGATGATTCAGAACCTGGGCATAGCGGCACATCCGGTCAAGATTGGAAACCGCCTCGTACTGTTCCCGGGGCAAAACACGCAGAATATCTTCAACGGTTTTGATGGTAGAATAGACGTCCTGTTTTTTATAGGTTTTGACCTTTTCACTGATGTAATCAATGATTCTGAAAATTCGTTCCAGGGACTGTTTTGCCAGGCGGTGATAAGCCACCAGCAGCAGCCGGGGAAACAGCGGGTCCCTGCTGCGAAAACTGCGAAGCAAAGCCGTGCGGAGGGTATCATCGGGATAGCGGGGCTTAAGGCGGAATTGATATATGTTAAGGGCGGCCTGCCCCTGACCGGTACTGCGCAGATAACAGTAACGCTCTATATCAGGATCACTGCCTGCATGGAGATAAGGATACTCCTGCCTGAACAACTCGTCCTGAATGCCCTTAATATCCATCGGCTAATCATAGAATCATAGCCCCCTTTATGCAATGAAGCGCCACTGATATGATGATTCCATGTATTTTACCGGTAATATTTCGAGATTTTTGGCTGTAGGGGGTTTGATTTTGACCCTGATGACCGGCTGCGAGCGCAAGGCCGCAGTTTCCAATTCCCTTTCCCTGGGAGACGGGCTTTTCGCCCGGATCAGCACCAACCGGGGCGACATCATAGTTCGTCTGGAATATGAAAAAACGCCCCTTACGGTTTGCAGCTTTGTTGCCCTGGCGGAAGGCAAGATGGATGTAACCCGGGACAAACCCTTTTACAACGGTTTAACGTTCCACCGGGTCATTGAAGACTTCATGATCCAGGGGGGGGACCCGGCGGGTAACGGCACCGGCGGGCCGGGATACCAGTTCCCCGACGAATTTGACCCCAGCCTGATTCATGACGGCCCGGGGGTCTTGTCTATGGCCAACGCGGGGCCGGGGACCAACGGCAGCCAGTTCTTCATCACCCATGTGGAAACTCCCTGGCTTAACGGCATGCACACGGTTTTCGGCCGGGTGGTAGAAGGCCAGGAGACGGTCAACGCTATCAAACAGGGCGACAAGATACAGAGTATCTCGATCATCCGCAACGGCGCCGAGGCCAATGCCTTTAAGGCGGATCAGGCCGCCTTTGACGAACTGCTGCAAAAAGCCCTTGCAGCGGCGGCGGTACAGCGGGAAGCCCGGCGGAGCGCCGACCTTGCCCAGATCACCGCACAATACCCAAACACCACCCTAAGCCCTTCGGGAATCCTCTACGAAATCCTGGCGGCGGGATCGGGGTCCAAGCCCGCCGTGGGGAACACGGTACAGATGAACTACCGGGGGATGTTCCTGGACGGCAGGGTCTTTGACGCCTCGGACGTACACGGCACTCCCCTGGAATTCCCCGTGGGGCTGGGCATGGTGATCCCCGGATTCGAGGAAACCGCCCTGGACATGCAGTTAAGGGAAAAACGGCGGGCGATCTTTCCGCCGGAACTGGCCTACGGGGAGCAGGGGGCGGGGAACGTTATCCCCCCCAACAGCTACCTGGTGTTTGAACTGGAACTTGTGGGCATTAAAGAATAGCCTTCGCCGGTCAGCGTAAACGGGGCCCCGGAGCTTAGAATCACCACCCTGTCTTCACGGACAAAGACCGCCTCGGTATTTGGAAGGGCTTCCACCAGGGCAAGCCCTTCCTCCGGGCCCAGGGCGAAACAGACGGTGGAAAGGGCGTCCGCGTCTATCGAACGGTCCGCCACGATAGTTACCGACAAAAGCCCGTTCCGGACCGGGTATCCATCGTCCGTGGAAAGGATGTGATGGTAACGCAGACCCCCTTCCTCAAAATACCGTTCATAGTTCCCGCTGGTAACTACGCTTTTGTTTTTTACCCCCAGGACCCCCAGGTAGTTCCCCCGATCTTCCAGGGGGTCCTGAACGCCGATACGCCAGTTTTCCCGCCCCTGCCGTTCCCCCAGGGCAAGAATATTGCCCCCCAGGTCTATGATAGCCGGCCGGTCCCGGCCCAGGATAACGGCGGCCTGGTCCGCGGCGTAGCCCTTGGCAATGGCCCCCAGGTCCAGGGACTGGCCCCTGCGGCGCAAAAAGGCGGTCCCCGCCGCCCGGTCAATCACCAGATCCCGCCAGTCCACCAGGTCCAGGGCCTTTTCAATCTCGGCGGCGCCGGGAATCCGGGGGCTCTCCCCCCCAATTCCCCACAGGCGTACCAGGGGGCCAATCGTCGGATCAAAGGCGCCCCCCGACAATTCCGCATAGCGGCGGGCCTGTTCCAGTACGTCCAGAAGTTCCCCGGGAACCGCCGCCGGCCTTAACCCGGCGTTCAGGTTGATAAGGTCAAGGTCCGTATCCTCCGCCCCGGTAAAGGCCATTATCCCCTGAATCTCCCGGAAACGGGCAAACACGGCGTCATATTCCGCTGCGGTTCCCCTTTCGAACAGATTGACGCTGCACAGCGTACCCAGCACAAATTCCATGCGGGAAGGGGGCGGGGGCGCGCAGGAGACGCAGAGAACGGCAAGGATCAGGGAAACCACGGCACGATTCATAAACCTCAAGTATAGCATTCTGCCCTGCATTATACTAAGATATCACAAGGAACCAAACTGGTTCCAATGCCAATGTTTCAGAAAATTCATAACCAAAAAGGTGCAAATATGAGCGAAAATGAATCCTCTGTCAGTATATGCGGCAGGAAAGTTTTCTTTTTAAATCCACTGCCGCCAATTCAGAATATTGTCGTTGATGAACTTATTCAGCGTGAATACGAGGCTTACATAGTAAACGATCGTGCCGCCCTTAAGCGCGTGCTTAAGGATTCCCCCGGGTCCATTATCTTTGTCGATATTGACCAGGTTATTGGAGAAAAAGAATGGGAAAGCTGGATTAGGGAAATAACAACGTCCGGGGAATTACAGGATACCCGCATCGGCATTTTGACCGCCAACCGGAACGACGCCCTGCAAAACAAGTATACGAATGTGCTTCACCTGCCGTGCGGTTATACCATGATTCACCGGGATCTGAATATTACCACGGCGCAGGTTGTAAATATTCTTAATGCCAATGATGCCAAGGGACGGCGCAAATATCTGCGGACCAGTATGGGTAAAGAAGCCCTGGCCGTGGTCAATTTTCCTATTGGCGGCCGGTTTATCGGCGGATCAATCAAAGACATCAGTACCGCCGGATTTTCCTGCGCCTTTGTTGAAGATCCCGGATTTTCCAAAAATTCGGCCTTTTCCAATGTGCAGATTAAGCTGAAACACATTATCCTTAATGTGGAAGCGGTGATCTTTGGTTCCAGAACAGAAGGAAACAACAAAGTATACGTCGCCCTGTTCACCGACCGGCTGTCTCCTGATTCCAAAGTCAAGATCCGGAAATATATCCAGAGCAACCTTCAGGAAAAAGTAGACGCCCTTATGGTTTAAGCTAAACGCGGCCTGAACTGTACCAGCACTTTTACTTTTACAAAATTTTCGATGGAAAAGACGCCTATAAAATCATTTGGGGTCCTGTCAGGGGGAAAAAACCGCCCCATACCCGTTTTTAGGCCAGCGTAACCAGGGCTTCTTCCAGGCGGCGGTCCTTGATACGGATTACCCGGATTTTAAGGCCGCAGTCTTCA
>JAIRXT010000272.1 GCA_031268125.1 Treponema sp.
GAGATGGTCCGCAAATTCAACCTCTACATGAAGGCCGGCGTGCGGGAATACTGGATCGTGGCGCCGGTGTCAAAAACCGTGCAGGTCTTTGCGCTGCAAAACGGCGCCTACGCCGGAACAATCTACGATTCCAAAGCTATGCTGCCGTCGTCAACGGTTGAAGGGCTCTCGATCAATTTAAGCGATGTATTTGCCGGTTAATAAGCGCCGGGCCGGCAAGAATGCCGAACCACGGGCCGCGCAAGGGATAGAAGCGGAAATACTTTTGGAGCTGCAAAGCAGCGCCAAAAGATTGGAGCGGATAGCCCGGTCCCCGGCAGGGCCGGGGATGCGCCCAACATAAACCCGGTATTCAGCCAAAGTTTTTTAAGTAACAGCACTAAACCCCATCGGGACTTTCGAAGAACAGGGGCAGGGGCAGCAGGCCGCGCAAAAAGGGGTTTTTGAGGAGCTCCGGCGAAGCCCAGGGGGATGTTGAAAAGAAAAGCCGCGCCGCCCGGAGGGGATCGAGAACGATGGCCCCGTCCCCAACGCCGGGGCTTACCTGGGCATGGCCCTGTTCCACGGCAATGCGGAAACAGCACTCCGGGGTCTTCGCCGCTCCTTCCCCCCCGGTGATACGGAACAAGGCTTCTCCATCGGGAAGAGTCCCGCCGGCGGCCTTGAGCCGCAGCAGGGCGGAAAGGAGGGGCTGCCAGTCAAAAACGGCAAAGCTGTAGGCTGTGGTTACGCGGTAATCCTCCGCAAAGGCGGAGAGGGCCTCAAGCTTTGCGGTTTCCCAGGGCTGGGCATTGACGTACACCAGGTCCCGGTCGCCGGTCTTCCCCAGGTGATTCAAAAAACAGCCGAGGGCCTGGGCCATGAGCGCCGGTTCCTCCAGGTTTATTTCCGGGATGGTATTTTCACCGGCATTGTAGACAAGGTAGCCGGCAACGCCGCTTCCGTCCCGGAAGGCGAATATCCGGTTTTTCCAGGAGGAGAGGATGTCGAAGATCTTTTCTTCTTCCCGCTCGAACCGGGCGGCCTTGGACCGGTGGAACCGGCATATCTCCGCCAGTTCGCCGTCTCCGTTGTTCAGGGGGCGGACGGAAAAGGGGGAGGAAAAATCTTTCCCCAGGGTATGGCGGATGTTGCTCCGGCGGCATTCAAAAACCGTCTGAATACCCGCGGGGGTAAAGCCGAAATACTCGTAACGCTGCCGCTGCCCCCCCAAACAGCTCAGGACGATTCCGTCCCGGCGCATGTCCGCCAGGGCCGTTTCCATAAGGGTCCGCATGTAGCCCCTGGACCTTGCGTAGGGATGAACCGAAACCATGCCTATTCCCCTGGCGGGCAGTACCGTGCCCAGGACATTCAGGCTCAGGGGATAGGCGCCTACCACGGCGCGAATCCTGCCGTCTTCCCGGGTGGTATAGTGGCGGCCCTGCATAAAATATTCCCGCCGGTAGAGTTTGGGAAGCAGGGCGGGAAAATCCGTGGGGCCGTGGGCGTGGCTAAAAACGTAATTGCAAAAATCGATAAGCTCTTCGTAATCTTCCGGCTCCGCCGTGTCGTACCGTACGTTCATGATTCCCCCGTATGTTTCGTTTATATCCGGTCCGCTTCCAGGAGTTCCAAAAAGCCCGGATAAGTAACCGCCGCGCACTGGGCCCCGTCAATTT
Source organism: Treponema sp. (assembly GCA_031268125.1). Classification (GTDB taxonomy): domain Bacteria; phylum Spirochaetota; class Spirochaetia; order Treponematales; family Breznakiellaceae; genus JAISFT01. The sequence goes on from JAIRXT010000272.1 coordinate 1,662, forward strand.
CAACCGGGCCTTCCGCCCCCAGGGCCGCGGCGGCAAAGGCCATAGCAACACGGTGATCCCCGCGGCTGTCGATTGCCCCGCCGCCGATTCCCCCGGCGCCGTGGATCACCAGCCCGTCGGGCAGCTCCGTAACCTTGACGCCCAGCTTCCCCAGTTCCGCGGCCATAACGGCGATACGGTCCGTTTCTTTTATCCGGGCGTGGGCCGCATTGACCAGGGCGGTGTCTCCCCGGGCGAAGGCGGCCAGTACCGCACAGGCGGGGAGCATATCGGGGGTGGCGTTAAGATCGAATTCGCCGCCCCGCAGGGGGCCGTGCCGCTCCACCCGCAGGACGGAAGGGGAGGCTTCCCGGCGGACAACACAGCCCATCTGTTCAAGGACCCGGAAAAAAGCCTTGTCCCCCTGGGTATCATCGTTTTCCAGCCCCAGCAGCGTCAGGGAACCGCCGGAGACGGCGGCGGCGGCGGCGGGGAAGGCGGCGGAAGAAAAATCCCCCGGCACGGGGCCGTTTTGGGGGCGGTAAACCGCGCCGCCCGGTATGCGAAACCAGGAAAAATCGTCCGCCCGCTCGCAGGGGACGGCCTGGGCATCCAGGTATGCCAGGGTCATTTCCACGTAGGGCCTTTCGTTGAGCAGGGGTACTTCCAGTTCCGTAAGGGTCCCCCGGGGGGCCAGGGGGGCGGCGATCAGCAGGGCGGAAAGGTACTGGCTGGTGGGACATTCAACAGAAACCCTGCCCCCCTTCCATGGGCCCCGGACGGTGATGGGGGCGCAGCCCCCCTCCGATTCGGTATGTATGCCCAGGGCGGCCAGTGCCTTGAGGAGGGGGGCCGCACTGCGGCGGCGGATCTGGCCGTCCCCGTCAAAGCGGACCGGGTCCGTCCCCAAGGCGGCGGCGGCCAGGGCCAGGAACAGCGTTGTGCCGGAGTTCCCCACATCAACAAGGACAGGGCCCCCGGCAAGCGCATGTTCTGCGCCACCCCGTACTTCCCAGCGGACAAGGCTCTCCCCCGCGGCGTCCGGGGGATTGGGACACAAGGGGTCTACGGCGCGGTGTTCGATGACTGCGGCGCCCAGGGCGCGGCAGGCGGCGGCGCAGGAACGGGTATCAAGGGAGTCCAGGGGATAATCGATCCGCGAAACTCCCTCCCCCAGGGCGGCGATAAGGAGCCGCCTGATCGTATGGGACTTGGACGCGGGGACACGCACCGTACCGGAAAAACGGTGCGGCCGGATTCGGGCAATCATGTTCCGACACTAGCAGAAGAAACACCGGGCCGCAAGGCTGCAGCAATTTTTGGCAGCAATTTTACCTTTACAAAATTTTCCGATGGAAAAGACGCCTATAAAATCATCAGGGGTCCTGTCAGGGGAAAAACCAGGGGCCCTTCCCCCTTGTTTTTCCACTTTTTGCTTTCGCGAAACTGGACCCTTTGTTACATCTTTCTGGCGTATTTTCTCCCCTTAAAAAAACTTAAAATTGCTTAAAAGGGGTTAATCCAGGTAAAAAATGGGTTGAACGGCTGCCGGTACGGTTTTATACTGCTTAACGAGCCCGTACCTTTCCATTTTTAGGTTGAACTGTTATTTTTTTTTGAATTCGGAATTGCTGGCCGGCAGCAAGTTCCCGGCTTTCCTGCCGGGGGCAAAAACACCGCGCAGGGCGGTGGATTTTTCCCCCTAAATAAAACCAACATTGCTTATAAAGGGGATTAATCGCTGAGTTTCCGGGTTTTTGCTTTGTAAAATCCCCGGTTTGGGATATAGTTAGAGTCTGTCCATAATGTGTCTACATTATGGACAGACTCTAATTAAGCAGGAAGGACCCCGCCATGAAAAACCGCCTTAACCCCCTCAACGATTTCCTGTTTCTCAAAGTCATGGGCGAAAAAGGGGACGAGGAACAACTCTGCGCCTTTCTCAACGCCGTCCTGGGCCGGAACGGACAAAACGCCGTCGAATCGGTGGAAATTATCGAAAACAAGACAATAACCGCCGAGGTCGTGGGCGACAAAAGCAGCATTCTGGATGCCCGGGCCAGAACTGCCGCCGGGGAGCGGGTTAATATCGAAGTTCAACTGCGGAACTTGGGGAACATGGACCGGCGGAGTCTGTTTTACTGGAGCCGGGAGTTTTCCCGGGGGATGGAGGCGGGGCAGGATTACCGGGAAACGGCCAAGGTGATAGCGATAAACATCGTGAACTACGAATTTCAGCCTGAAGTTGCGGCGTTTCACCTGAGTTTTCATATATGGGAAGACAAGCACCGGGAAGTATTGTTGACAGATGCGCTGGAGATACATTTTCTTGATATGGTAAAATTCCGGCGGACAGGGGAGCGGGACATCCGTGGGGAACCGTTACAGCGGTGGTTGACATGGTTTGACCGGGGGAGTTCCGAAGCGCTGGTGGAGGAGGTAATAAAGATGGATGCGGGGATACGGAAGGCGGAAGAGAAGATGGCGAATGTATCGGGCGACAAGGAAGCGCTGCGGGCATACCAGATGCGGGAGATGGCCTTGTCCGACTGGACCAGCGGGATTAACCATGCCCGTGAAGAGGGTATGCGGGAAGGCTTACAGGCAGGCAAACGTGAAGGCATGCAGGAAATTGCCGTCAAAATGAAAAAGCGCGGAGTATCTGCCGGTCAAATTGCAGAAGATACCGGGCTGTCCGTTGAAGACATAGCAAAATTGTAATGGCGGTTTTCCGCTTGCATTGAACTACCACCGGGAAAAAGGCTAGAATATATTAGTGAAAAAGTCTTTTTTTGTCCGTTTTCTGGGCCTTCTGGGGCTCTATAGCCTGATATTTGTAACGATTGTAAGCATACAGTTTGTAAAAAGGGGAACCTTTTCTGTACGGACGCATAACCTGCTGGTGGAAGGCCAGTACCGGACACCTGAGGAGGGGGAAGTTATTCCCTCTGCGGGGGCCTACCCCGTAAGCGGGGACTTAAGTGTCTTCTACAAGGGCTTTGAGTTCCCCCTTTCCGGTGATTCCCCGCCTTCCCCGGACCGGGAGGATACGCTGTACCTTCTGGATGAAACGGGCGGCCGTCAATCCTGTTTTGCCCGGTACGCGGTTGTAGAAGATGCGGGGGTTCGTGTTTATCTTTCCGGCGGGGCGGAGCTTTTTTTCACCGCCGTTGGGGAGGAAATGGAAATTTCCGGGAATTTTTATGAGGATATGTTTACGGGCCTGGAAATTCCCTACCGTGTTCTTAAAAATTCCCGCCGGCGGACTTCGGAATCCGGACAGTTTTTCGTTTCTGCCGATGGCCGCGGGTACAGCTTTAACCAGGCCGTACCGGAAGACCGCAATGTGCTGATTTTGCTGCGGGACGGCCCTCCCATTTCTTGCGGCCCCGTGGGGGAGGAGGGGGAATGGAGGGCCGAGGATTATGTTACCGCAGAAGGGAGAGACGCCGAAACCTACCAAAAAGCCCTGGCCCGCTGGACGGACAGAAACTACGACCTCTGGGGCCGGATTATTCCCTCCCGTAACGATGAAGATCTGGTCATTGCCTACGGGGGGGAAGCCCTGCTCCGGGGTACGTTCAGGGGGGCCCTTGCGCCGGCGTCCCGGGTTTTTACTTCCGGCTCAAGGCAGGCCTATGAATCTTCTGTGTACGCGGGCGGCATGTCTGCGGCTTACCAGGGTTTGGCAGCGGAGGAAGCGGAACGGCTGGCCCGTATTACCCGCCGCCTTGACGAAAGATCGCCGGATTTTCTTTTGGAGGATCATGTTGTTGAATTTTTGGCTGTCCGGGGCCAGGAAGATCTGCTGAACCGGGGGATTGCCCTGATCCGTACCGTGGATACCCCGAGCCTGGCGCAGATTCCGGGCCTGTTGGAGGCCCAGGTAGAGTTAACGCGCTACAGGCCGCAGGCCCTTGAGGGGCTGTCCCCGGCCGCCCTGCGGGAGGATGTTCTTTCAAAATTCATCAAACGGCCGGTCCTGGAGGAATTCCAGTCCAGGGACCTGGTCCTGGCCTTTGAGGAAGACTATGCCGATATGGAGTTGAACCTAAGACTGGGAAAGGCCCTGGCCGAATGGGGTGAAACCGGGGGCCGAGAACCCTGGGGGGCTATAGGACGCTCCATTGTCCTTTCAGTCTTGTCCCTGGAAGACGGGGAGGGGCGGGTTGTTTCCAGTCTGAACATGAACGGCCAGGCTCCGCCGGGAGAAAACCTTGTGTATATCAGCGCCGCACGGCTCTACCGGATTCTGGAGATTGGGAATTATCGTCCCAAGACCCTTGCCGTCGGTTCCCCCGGTTCCGGCATGTGGGCGTGGACAGCTTCGCCGGGTATCCAGCTTAACCGGGAAGGCCAGGTTTTGGATATTGCCGTAAGTTTCCCCGTGGGGGAGAGCCACTACATGCTTATCCGGGGAATTGGCCCCTTTTACCGGCTGCAGTTTTACGGCATGGACTGGAGATCGGACCCCAATTTTGAGCGCTACGATTCCGCCGGCTGGGTCTACCACCCGGCGGAACGCATACTGGCCCTCAAGGTGAAGCATCGTACCGAGGTGGAGCATATCATGCTGTATTCAGGATTGACCCCTTAAGGCAAGGCGGGCAGACGCGCCAAAAAAAGAAATTATCAAAAAACAATGGCAAATTTATGGCCTTTCTGGTATAATGACTTTGTAAGCGGTTTGCATGGTATTTTACATAGGGATAATGCGGGAATCAAAGCCCAAAGGCAGTGAATTTACAGATATAATTTGACATTTTTGGATATATAAGGTAGTTTCGAAAAGTTATCATTTCAAGGAGAAAATACCGGGGTGACCAAGAAGGATTTCCCCAAAATCCACTTCTATGATCAGGACTTTGTTGACATTTACGACAAGACCTGGGCCTGGATACAGGATTTTTGGAACGGGAGCGCCGAACAAAACGCGGCGGACGATCATTTTTTTTCTTACCCCGGCAGTCCGGTGGTTCTACAGATGGACGCCATCTTTTCCTCCTTTTTTTTGGTTTATTCCAACCGGATTTACCAGGCCCACCCCACCCTTGACCTGTTTTACGGCCGCCAGGAGCCCAACGGGGCGATTCGCTGCGCCTACAATATCGAAACCGGCCAGCCGGTAAGCGATCCGGAGAATCCTGAGGGGCTGGGAATTCCGCTGTTTGCCTGGGCGGAGTTCAACCTGTACCACAAGTCGGCGAACAAGAAGCGGGTTAAGGATATTCTGCCCGTTCTGCACCGCTACACCGGCTGGATCGACAGCATTTTCAAGCAGCCTAACGGCCTGTACCAGGTACCCCTTTCGGTAACGGGGATGATCAATTCCCCCCGGGAAGAAGCGGTGTATCCGCTGGATTTTAACACGATGATGGCCATTAACGTGCTCTACATGTCCGCGCTGGCGGACATCCTTAACGACAAGGAATCGAGCTTTCAATACAAAAAGCAGTATTTTTCCCTTAAAGCCCGGATTAACGCGCTGATGTGGAGCGGCGAGGACGGCTTTTATTACGATATCGACAAGGATGAACGCCGGATCCCGGTTAAGACTATCGGCGGTTACTGGCCCCTTTTGGCGGAGATACCCAACGATGACAAGGCGGAACGGATCATCGCCAAGCTGCAGGACCCGCGGTATTTCGGCGCGCCCCATCCGTTCCCGTCTCTTTCGGTAAGTGAGAAGGGCTTTGACGAAAGCGGCAACGGTTACATGGGTTCCGTGTTCCCCCATCTTACCTTTATGGTGATCAAGGGGCTGGAACGGTACCAGCGCTGGGACCTGGCCCGGGAAAACGCGATCCGGCATCTCTACTTTATGCTGGATTCCATGAGCCACGACGGAAACCACCACAAGGGGAACCTGTGGGAGGCGTATCTTCCCATGAAGGAAGGCCCCGCCCGCTGGGAGGGCAAACCGGAATTCCCCCGGTCCCAGTACCTTACCTACGATGCCCTTTCCACTATTTGCTTGACCATTGAAAACATTGTGGGCCTGTTTATCTCCCTGCCCCGGAAAACCGTGGACTGGATCATCCCCAGCCTGGAGATTATGGGGGTGGAGAACCTTTCCCTTAAAAAGAACATGATCACCATTCTGTCCAACAAGAGCGGCCGGGGCTGGGAGATACACATGGAAAGCGAAAAACTTTACTACTTTACGATAAATATCCTGGGAAAAAAGAAAAAAACCCTGCCGATCCCTTCGGGTAAGTGTTCCATGCTCATTGATAAGCTGTAGGATCCGGTCAT
>JAIRXT010000122.1 GCA_031268125.1 Treponema sp.
TTAGCGGCCCCGGCGCAGGGCCCCGGCGATGTTGTAGCAGTAGTCCCCTACTTTTTCTATGCGGCGAACCACATCAATAAAAAGGAGTTCCGCCCTTACATCGGCCCCGGCCTCGATCCGTTTACGGCCCAACTTCCGCAGTTTGTCCCGGGACTTATCGATGCTGTTTTCCAGTTCCGCCGCGTAGGATTCCTGTTCCGCAGTGATTGTGCGCCCAAGCTGTTCCCGCACAAAGGCAAGAAAATCTTCAACCAGCCGCGTATAGGGGGCCAGGGCTTCCATTTCCTTGTCTTTGAAGTAGAGTTCCTTTTTAATACTGCGCTCCAGCAGCAGGCTGGCGCTGCAGCAATCATCGGTCATATCTTCCAGATCGGAAATGATCCGCAAAAGCTGGTAAATTTTCCGCTCCGACTGCCCGCTTAACTGGGGACGGCGGCACTCGATGAGGAACCGGGTCAGCTCCACCCGCATTTCATCGGCGAATTCTTCCTTGTCCCGCATTTCCGCCACCAGCGCGTCCACGGCCTGTTCCCTGTCCTTTTCCTGCTGCAGAGTCTGCAGGGCCTTGCTGATACCGGCAAACATAGAAGCCGCCAGCCCCGCCATGTCCCGGATTTCTTTTTCCGCCCGGATAATATTAAGCTCCGGGGTGTTTTGCAGGGTACCGGAAACGTACTCCAGCCGGTAGGTTTTTCTGCCTGCCTGAACCGCTTCTTCCTTGTCTTTAATCAGGAACGAAACCAGGGCGGCAAACTGGCTTACAAAGGGCAGGAACAGGAGGGTCCCCATAATGTTGAAAACTGTATGGAACATGGCAAGATGGGCGGCAATACCCCCCGCCTCCGCGGAACCGGGGGTAAGAAAATCCACCAGCATGATAAGGGGCCGGAAAAAGATAATTGCCACGATGCTGCCCACCACGTTAAAAAGCACGTGTACCAGGGCGGTTCGTTTGGCCGCGGTCCTGGCGCCAAAGGCGGCCATGATGGCGTCAATCGTGGTGCCAATGTTGGCCCCCAGAATCATCGCGGCGGCGGTTTCAAAACTGACCATGCCGCCAATCGCCATAGTGATGACCAGGGTGATAGTAGCCGCGGAGGAGTGCATCAGCAGGGTAACAACGGTTCCCACCCCCAAGCCGATAAGGATTGACATGAACCCCATATTGGAGAACCGGAGGATAAACTCCAGGTGGGCGGGGTCCAGGGTGGGCATGGCATCGGTAAGGAAGCGGAGGCCCAGGAAGATGAACCCAAAGCCCATGAAGACTCCCCCCAGGTCCTGGTGCTTCCATTTAAGAACCTGCATAAAAAAGCCGAGCCCCACCGCCGGCAGGGCAAGGGCGGATATATCTATCTCGAAGCCCACCAGGGAAACGATCCAGGCGGTGGTGGTGGTTCCGATATTGGCCCCCATAATCACCCCGATTGCCTGGGTCAGGGAGAGGAGGCCGGTATTCACGAAGGTTACAACCATGACCGATACCGCGGAGGAGGACTGGACCAGGGCGGTTACGGCCATCCCGGTAAGAATCCCCACAAAACGGTTTTTAGTCATCAAGTTAAGAAACCGCTGCAGCCGGTCCCCCGCGGCATGCTGGATGCCGTCGCTCATCACCTTCATCCCGTAAAGGAAGAGGCAGAGACCGCCGATTATCCGTAACAGAATTCCAATCACGATCATCTTGTTACCCTAATTCATTTGGCCCTAAAAATCCATAGCCGCCGGCAATATAGCCCGAAACGGCCTTTGCGGGTATACTTTATAAACGTAACGGAAAATTTTGGAGAATATTATGGAGACGATACATGATACCAGGCATCCTTTCCTCACATCATTCACCCGGGGTTATGCCTTCAAAGTGCTTATGCTGGTATTCCTTGTTTTGCTGCTGCTGATACCGCTGAACATGATCCGGGGGCTGGTGAATGAACGGGGAAGAACCGCCGCTTCCGCCGAATCGGACATCATGGAGGCCTGGGGAAAGGAGCTTATCCAGGCGGGGCCCATCATAACCATTCCCGGCGTAAAAACCGAGGAACTTATCACCCGGACGGAAAAGGAGGGGGAACGGGCGGAAATTTTAAAGACTCCCTTTATGCTGGTAATAAGTCCCAGGACCCTCAGCATCGAAGGGAATTTTAAGACCGAAGTCCGGCGGCGGGGCATTTTTTCGGTGCCCCTTTTTTCCGGCACCCTGACGCTGAGCGGCAGCTTCGATCCCGCCGCGGCCGTAGCGGCTCTGCTCCCCCGGGAATCCGTTTCCGCAGACCAGGCGGAACTGGTGATCGCCCTTTCCGGTCAGAAGGGAATTCGAAAAATCAACACGTCAAACTGGGGAAATGACGAACTTTTTTTCCAGCCCGGCAACCGGGGGCACAACCTGTTTAATTACAGCCGGGACTACGCCCCCCGGACCGGCAGCGGCGGTATCTATGCGGCCCTGCCGCCGCTTAAAACGGAGGGGGAAACGGAATTTAACATCAGCATAGAGATCCAGGGGGGGCAGTTGATACGGGTACTGCCCGCCGCCCAGGATACCCATGTAAGCATCAGTTCCGATTGGCCTTCCCCTTCGTTCCAGGGCGCCTTCCTGCCCAACGAATCCGTGATAGACGATACCGGGTTTTCCGCCTCCTGGGACATCAGCTACCTGAGCCGGGACATACCGCTTTTCTTTACAAAATACCATCAGAATGACTACGGATACGAAGGATCACTTTTTGGGGTTAATTTTTTTCGCAGCATAGATACCTATTCCCTCAATACCAGAGCGGTTAAATACGCGGTCCTTTTTTTGATTGTCCCCTTTCTTACCCTGTTCCTGCTGGAAATATTCACCAAACGGCGCATCCATCCGGTGCCCTACCTGCTTTCCGGCATCGGGAACGCCGTCTTTTATCTGCTGTTGCTCTCCCTTTCCGAACAGATACCTTTTTACGCCGCCTACCTTGCTGCCGCCCTGGCGGTAACGATCATGCTGACTCTCTATTCCCGTTCCCTCCTGCCCTCATGGAATAAAAGCTGGTATATGGGACTGGTAGTAACGCTGTCATATATTCTCCTCTACGCCGTATTAAACGCCGAATCATATGCGCTGCTCATCGGTTCTGTCGGGACCTTCCTTGTCATCGCGCTGGTCATGTTCCTTACCCGCAGGCTGGAATGGTATGGACAGGAAAATTAACTGCCGGGGAACGGAGTTCCCGGACGTATTATGAGCAGGGACGATTACGGCCGCACCCCCTGGGGCCGCTGGTTTCTGGAGGTCCTGGACAGCTATAACATGGGGGAACGGCTTAACCGGGGCAGGCGTTATGCCAACGCGGGAAAGGTTCTGTCCCTTTCGATAAAAGACCGGCGGGTAAGCGCCAAGGTAAAGGGCAGCTACCGGCCCTCCTACACGGTGGTCATAGATTTTCCCCTCCTCAAGGAAAAGGACCGGGTCCTGGAACTTGTCGAGGAAGACCCCGCGCTGCTGGCACAGATTGCCGCGGGGGAACTGCCGGAGGCTTTTTTAAAAAAACTGAAAAGCGCCGGCCTTAACCTGATACCCGCCCGCTGGCGGGACATGGTCCGGGCCTGTAGCTGTCCCGACTACGGGGATCCCTGTAAGCACATGGCCGCCCTGTACTACGTCCTTGCCCGGGAGGTGGACGCGGACCCCCATCTGCTTTTCCGGCTCCGGGGCATCGATCTGTCCGCGTTGACCCGGCGCTACGGCGG
>JAIRXT010000010.1 GCA_031268125.1 Treponema sp.
AGCGGGTATTTTCAACGATAAGGGCCGCATGCCCCCACCAGATAAATATTTCATCGCTGGGCCCGTATACCACAACCTTTAATACCAGATCGTCCGCGGGTCTGGCCGTTTGCCCGTAGGCCCGCGGCGCCCCCAAAAAAAGCGCGGCGGCAAGCAAAACCCCGGCGGCCGCGGCGCCTTTCACCGCCGGCCGCCGGGGTCCCCCTTTGAATATGCGGATTCCGGTGTTCATGGCAGAAATATAACCCCAGGTACCCCCGCGCCGCAAGCCGGGATAAACGCATGTAGCAGGCCGATTAGGCTAAACGGCCTGCTAGCAGTTTGTTGCGCTTCGCACATAAAACAGTAAAAATATTCACAAAGGTGAATATTTTTACCTTACAAACTGCCAAAGCAGCCCATTTATCGAATATTTTTTGCATAAACATGCAAAAAATATACAAGTGCAACAGGCTGCTAGCATTCCTGAAGGTTTTCCCGGTAGGGGCGGAATATTTGTGTAACCGCGGCGCCGTCCTCGTAGAGGTACCGCACGTAAAGATGTTCCTCCGGCTGCAGGCGTTCCCATAGCCCGTCTTTTTGTACTTCTATTGCCAGGTTAATCACGGCGTCTCTGCCCAGGGCTTCACGCTTCTGGGCAAAGAGATAGCGCCCTTTGGGGAGCTCCAGCGTTTCGCTGCGGGGTGTCCTGTCCGCTGTTTCCGGGCCTTCCGGGGGCAATGCGGACCCGAAGGGCCCGGAATCCCGGTATCCTGAGGCCCGCAGGGGTCCCAGGAATACGGCAGGGTCCGGCTCTATGCTTCGGCCCAGGGCCTTGTCAAGGTTAAAACAAAAGAGCCATTCCTCCCTTTCCCGCAGTTCCTGCGGTCTCTGTAATTCCTGATCCCATAATTTCTGTGGTTCCCGGAAGGGATCTGCTTTGATATACAGCAGGGGCCTTAGGAGTTCCAGCCGCCGTGCGCCTTCTTCGTTTACTGCCATCACCATAGGGTAGTAGAAGATCCTTTTGGATGTATAGCCGGGATAACGGCGCAGCTTTTATGAAAAAATGCGGAAAAACTCAAGCGCCATGCACGGCCGCCCCTATATATAACCAGCAGGTTTTGCCTGCGGCCAGGCTGTGCGGCCGCGCTCCGGCCGTATGCCGGCAGCATCGAAAATTTGGAGGTCTTTATGAAAAAATTTTTATTCGGGGGGATACTCCCGGCGGGATCCGTGTTTTTTGGGATTCTGGTTTCCTGGCTTTTTGGCGCCTGTTCTATGGGGGAGGCGGCCCAGATACAGGGGAAACATTCACAGACCCCGGCCTATCTGGGTTGTAAAGCGGCAGGTCCCCGGGAATTTCAGTTCAACTTTTCCCTGCCCGTACAGGTTCTGGCCTTTAACGCCGAGCCCCCCCTGCCGGTTCAGGAGATTACCGGCGGCGACACGGTCCGGGTAATCCTTTCTGAGGATATTCCCGGCGGTGAACCATATACGGCGGATATTCTGGTAAAGGACGATGAGGGCAATACCCTTAACGTACTGGTTCCCTTCCGGTCCCGGAATGAACAGGTCCCGCAGATTCTTATCAACGAATTACGGACCGAGTATTCAAAACCCAAGACGGAATTTGTGGAGTTAAAAACACTGGAGGCCGGTAATTTGGGGGCCCTGCGGCTTTTTATCTTTGGGGGCCCTGCGGCTTTTTATCGCGGGATATACCGCCAATCCCCTGGTTTTTGAATTCCCGCCGGTAGATGTAGCCGCCGGGGAGTATATTCTGCTTCACCTGCGAAGTATTGAAAGCAATGAAGCCGTAATGGTAAACGAAACCGGGACCGATCTGGATTTATCCGGCGGCGCCGATTCGGGGGCCTATACCCGGGATCTTTGGGTACCGGCCTCTGAAAAACTGCTGCACAAGACCGATGCTGTGTACCTTATGGATCAGGACGACCGGATAATTGATGCGGTCGTCCTGAGCGAAAACGATGATCCCTGGTGGACCAAGGATCATTTTGTCCAGGCTGCGGACCTGCTCCACCAGCAGGGGGCATGGGTTCAGGGGGAAGGAAATATCCCCGGTCCCTCCGATGCGGTTATTACGGCGGGCATTAAAACCGCCATGACCCGCAGTATTTGCAGGGATAAGACTCTGCCCGATACCAACACTAAGGCCGACTGGTATATCAGCAATACCAGTAAGGCAACCCCGGGTAAGGAAAACGATCCTGCCCGTTTCGAAGAATAGCGGATTCTTGAACGCCGCTCCCGGAAAACGCTAGCAGCTTGTCTTATGCGCGAAGCGCAACAAACTGCTAGTAGGCTGATTATGCTAAAAGACTGGATAAGCAAAAACAGAAGAATGTATACCGCGAAGGCGAATTACGGCTCGCCAGCGCTCAAAGGGCCGGATTCCACCGCCTTTCCCTCCGCCTTTGTGGTAAAATTCTTAAACCATGCCGTTTAGCCCAATCAAGCCCCTAGGGGGCAACACTATTCTGCTTCATTTAATGTTTCAGCAATTCCAAATTCAAAAAAAATAACCGATCAACCTAAAAATGGTCAAAGGTACGGGCTTGTTATGCAGTATAAAACTGTACCGGCAGCCGTTTGATCATTTTTTACCTTGAAAACCCTTGGTATAAGGTAATTCACGACGGGGAAATGGCGAAAAGAGCGCCGAAACAAGTAACGGGGGGTCCAGTTTCACGAAAGCGAAAAGTGGAAAGAATCCGGGGCGGGGGCCCCGGATTCTTCCAGCCGGCAGGAAAGCTGATAATTTTTTTACGGCTCTTTTCGGATTTGGAATTCAGAATTGCTGTTGCCGGCCAGGATAAACGCGTAGGAATTTTATGGGCGCATCCCCGGCCCACAAGGCGCCCCCCAAAGCACTCCTTTTTCACCAGGGTCATGTTCTAAACTGACCCGCAATTTGATGCGGTAAAATGCTCTGTAGATTACATGTAACACCCGGCTGTATATGACGTTTTGCCAGCCCGGATAAGGGCTTTGCGCATCATCGTTCCACAGGAACGCGACCAGGGCTGGCAAAACGTGGCGAAGTTTTGGGCGTGGGAATAGAGCGTTCCCCAGCGAA
>JAIRXT010000153.1 GCA_031268125.1 Treponema sp.
CCGGCACTGTCGAAACTGAACAATCGGAAAAAGACCGCCAGGCCGCCGAAGAGGAGGCCCGCCGATCCGGGGAAACCCGGCTTACGGGTCCGGTGGACCGCCGCCAGGCGGAGAGGGGAGCTTAACCTTTTACCGCTCCGGCGGCCACACCCTTTGTTATCTGCTTGCGGAAGACAAGGTAGAAGGCCACCATGGGAATCATGCCGATAACCAGGGCGGAAAACTGTTTGCCGTAATCCGAAGCCAGCGCGCCGGAGAAACGGTTTATCCCCACCGGCAGGGATTTTATGTTGTCGTTGGAAGTAAGAATGTTGATCAGCATAAATTCATTCCAGGTACCGGTAAAGGTGAGGATTCCTACGGTCATTGCCACCGGGGCGGACATGGGGAAAATAATGCTGGCAAAGATTCGCAGATATTTTGCCCCGTCGATCCGGGCGGATTCAATAAGGGCATCCGGGATGCTTTTCATAAACTCAGTCCCCAGGTACACCCCCATAGGCAGGCCGATCCCGACATAGGGAATAAGTATACCAAGGCGGGTATTGTAGAGGCCCACGGAATTTACCATAAGGAACAGGGGTACCATGATGGACTGGAGAGTAAGAAGAATGCCGATAATGAATATTCCGTGAAGCAGCGGCGTGGCCTTGCTTTTAATTTTGGCGAAGGCAAAACCCGCCATAAATCCCAGAAACACCACGGCGATTACCGTAACGGCGGTGTAAAACACACTGTTAGCCATAAGCACCCCGAATTTTCCCATCCGCCACGCATAGGGATAATTGCCGGGAAACCAGAGTTTTGGCAGGGCCAGCTTGCTTGAACTTAAATATTCCTGCGTGGTCTTGAAAGACTGGATAATAAGCCAAAGAATGGGGTAGATAGCCAGTATCGTGAAAATCGTCATTACCAGGTAAATAAAAACCTTGTATACTGAAAAACCTTTATTCACCATATATTACTCCTTTCCGCCAAACCGCTTTTCTACTGCCCGGGTAAGGCCGATCAGCACAAAGCTGATCGCTACCATGATGGTGGAAATTGCGTTTGCCAGGGGGTATTTTACCGAGGTTCCAAAGGCCTTGGTATACATATAAAGGGAAAGAACGCTGGTTTGCTTTGCGGGCCCCCCCTGGGTCATAACGAACAAAAGGTCAAAGGATTTTAAGGAACCGGAAATCGCCAAAATGGCGCTGGTTACGATAACCCCCGATAGGGCGGGGAGCATGATATACCGCAGGGTTTGAAGTTCCCCCGCTCCGTCAATTTTGGCGGCTTCGATAATGGAAACGTCGATGCGCTGAATGTTGGCAAGAAAGATGATGACATACATGCCGGTATACATCCAAAGCATTACTACCAGCACCGGGATTATGGGGTACTTGTTCAGGGAAAATTCCACCGCGGGGTTAAAAATTTTAACTATTTCCATGTATACGCTGTCCCGGTTAAGGTAAAAACTCTTAAAAAGGATACCAATGATAACCGGGGAGATAACATTGGGAAGGTAGATCATTGTCTGGAAAAAATCGGTCCCCTTTACCATTTTACGCGACAGAATGTACGCCAGGGCAAAGCCCAGGGGTATTTGGCCGAACACGGACATAAGAACGATAAACAGGTTGTTCCGCAGGGCAAGGTAAAAATCCGGGTCCCGGAATGTCTGGATATAACTGTCAAACCCCGCCAGGGCAAGCCGCGAGTTCCCGAATATGCGGCCGCCGTTGTAATTGGTAAGGCTTAAAACCACGGAAAACACCGTGGGGAAAGCCATTACAGAAAAATATATCACTACCGCGGGTATTACCAGAACAAGGTATGATAACCGCTCCTCTCGTTTTGTGGTTAAATCGGCCAAAGGTGTCCTCCTAAAAAAAAGAGGCTATTCGTATACAAACGGACAGCCTCTTTACCGGTAAAAGTTACAAAGAATCAGCCATGCTACTGGCTTGCTTTCCACGCGTCATAGGCACGCTGAACGTTCTGGGCCACCTGGGCGGGAGTCCTGCTGCCGATGCCGATTTCCTGCAAGCCGTCATTGATGGGCGTATGCACGTCGCTGTGGAAAGCGGCGTCAATGACCACGGTAGTAATGCTGTATTGGGTAGCCAGGGCGCTCCCTGCCTTTTGCAGGGGTTCCAGGTTGAAGCTTGACACGTCGATGTCGGTCCTGGCGGGAGTGGTAATACCCCCGGACCGGAGCATCCAGCTCTGCACTTCCTTGCCGGAAAGCCACTTGAGGAGCCGCCATGCGGCCTCTTCCTTGGCGGAACCGGCAGGTATGGCGGCGCTCATGCCAAACCCGGTACCCAAAACGCCGGAGGTAGACTTGTTGATCTTCGCTCCTTCAATATCGGGGAAAACGCTTACTTGAAAATTCTGCTGCCGGTCCGGGCTGATAAGGGCCTGTCCGGTAGATTGGTCGGTCAGGAAAGCCCCGATCCGCCAGTCCCCGTCTATCAGATAGGCGCCCTTGTTGGTGGCGAACTGTCCAATTACGCTGCCGTAATCGGTGGTAATGGTAGCCTGGCTGATAACCCCGTCATCGTAGAGGGTTTTTATGAAGTTGAGGGCCGACACAAAATCGTTGTCCGTAAACTTTGCCTGGCCGGAGAGGATACGCTGTTCCCAGCCTTCACCGCCAAAACGGCCGGCAATTGCGGAGAAAAGGCAGGACTGCATAACCCAGGTGTCCTGGTTGGCCATAAGCACCGTATCATAGCCCTTGGCCCGCAGAACGGGTACCTGGGCTTTAAGTTCCGCGTAGGTCTTTGCCGGGCTTAGACCGGCGTCCCGCAGGACTTCGTTATTGATATAAAACACATGGCTGGAAGTCATCGCCCTGGGCAGAATGCCCAGATAGCCTGCGCCCTGCGCGTTGGGGTCCAGAGCGGCGGGGGCCATAACCGCCGCAAGCCCGTCTTTTTGGATCAGGGGTCCCAGGTCTTTAAGAAGCCGCTGGGTGTGAAGGGTGGTAGACCGTCCCGACGGCCATGCGTAGATAAGGTCCGGCAGCTGGTTTGCCGCCGCATAGGCTTCTACTTTGTTGTGGTAGGGATCGTTATAAAGATCCTCCCGGACAATTTTAATATCCGGATTCGCCTTTTCAAAGGTTCCCCATACCTCTTCGATCTCGTTAGCGGTATTGGCTCCGGTCATATCAAGGTAGTTTAATACCCGAAGCTCAGTAACGCCTTCCCCGCTGGTCGAAGTGGTTTTTTTGGAACAGCCCAAAAAGGCAATCGATACGATTGCTCCAAAAACCAATGCCCGTGCAATGATCCGACAGATCCTTTGCATATGTCCTCCTCATGTTCATCAAAAATCAAACCACTTTAAGTATA
>JAIRXT010000225.1 GCA_031268125.1 Treponema sp.
TTCCACACGGTGAATGAGACCGTATGGACCGGCTATCCCAAGATGAACGACGGTTCAGGAGTTCCCCCGACCCTCAACATAGACGGTTACGGGATCAAGGGTTTATACAACCTTAGGAACAAATAGCGCCGCTTTTTCAGGCGGCCCCTTCGGGGGCCGCCTATCATTAATTCACCATCACAAGAGAGGCTGTAATGAGCGGATATTGGAAATACATGGGGAAAAAACTGGGCTGGTACCTGGTAACCCTCTTTGTGGCGGTCCTGCTTAACTTCCTGCTTCCCCGGCTTATCCCCGGAAACCCGGTGGCATCCTTAGTGGCCAACGCCACCACCGGGATGACCGATGCCCAGGCAATTAAGCGGATCTATGACGCCTACATGACGGAATTCGGCCTGGATAAACCCATCTGGCAGCAGTTTTTTATTTATGTCGGTAAGCTGGTCCATGGGGATATGGGGAGGTCCTTTAACCAGTACCCCCGGGAGGTATCGGATATCATCAGTACCGCCCTGCCTTGGACCCTGCGGCTCCAAATTCCCGCTATCATCACCGGCTGGTTTTTGGGTAACGCCCTGGGGGCCCTGGCCGCCTACCGGAAGGGTGTTTTCGACAAGGTCTTTTTCCCCTTCTTCCTATTTATCGCCGCCATCCCCGCGTTCGGCCTGGGGATCGTGCTGGTACACTTTCTGGCCAATACCCTTCACCTGTTCCCCGGCCGGCTGGGTTACGCCTTCGACATGCTTATTAACTGGAAGAACCCCGCCTTTATCTTTTCGGTGCTGAACCATTACCGGCTGCCCTTTTTGACGATGGTGCTGGTAGCCATAGGGGGCCAGTCCCTGGGGATGCGGGAAATGTCAATCTACGAACTCAACGCCGACTACGTTAAGTACAGCCGGCTTTTAGGCATAAAAGATTCCCGGATTGTCTGGTACGTGTTCCGCAACGCCATGCTGCCCCAGATAACCGGCCTGGCCCTTTCTTTGGGGACTATGGTTGGGGGGAACCTTATCGCAGAGATTGTCTTTAGCTATCCGGGAATTGGGACAACAATGCTGCTGGGGATCAGTTCCCAGGACTTCCCCCTTATTTCAGGCTGTACGCTGATCATCACGATTACGGTCTTGGCGGCTAATTTCCTGGTAGACATTATCTGCGGGGTCATCGATCCCCGGATTCGGCTGACCCAGCAGGAGGAGGGCTAAGATGGGACACCTATTTAGCACCGCGTTTAAGTCGGGTAAATTCCGCTTTGGTTTTATTGTAATTTCCCTGATTCTCCTTTTGGTGGTCTTTTTCCCGGTCTTTAACCATACCGACCCCCTGTCAATGGACGGGGGACTCTTTGAACCGCCCAACCTTTTTGAATTTATAAGAGGAGGGCCGGCGGAGGAAGAGGCCGGCATGAGTGCGGAGGAACAGGCCGTGGCCGACGACATTATGGCACAGTTCGGCCTTTCCGCAGTACAAAAAGAACTCCCCAAGGTTCTCCACGTGCTGGGGACCGACAATTTCGGCAGGGATACCCTGGTGGAACTGGTGGCCGCCACCCGGACCAGCCTCCTCATCGGCCTTATCGCCGGGACTATCGCCACGATTATCGGCCTTTCGGTCGGCCTGGTGGCAGGATATTCCGGGGGCATGGTGGATAATCTCCTTTCCACCGTAACGAATATCTTTATTGTCATCCCTTCGTTTGTGATTCTGGTCCTGGTATCGGTCAGCATCAATTCCCGGAACTTTCTTACCACCGCCCTGGTCATCGGCATTACCAGTTGGCCCTGGACCGCCCGTTCCGTGCGGGCCCAGACCACAAGCCTCCGCAACCGGGACCACGTAAACCTTTCCAAGCTTTCCGGCCACAGCATGCCCCGGATCATCGTCCGGGACGTGCTGCCCTATCTGGCTTCCTACGTGATGATGGCCTTTATCCTCCAGGTGGCATCGGGGATCCTCTCGGAGGCCAGCCTTTCCATGCTGGGCTTGGGCCCCCAAAACGTGGCAAGCCTGGGGCTGATGATGAACTGGGCCATGACCTTTAGCGCCCTGCCGGTGGGGGCTTGGTGGGCCTTCCTCCCGGTAGTCCTGATGATAGCGCTGATCTCGTTCTCCCTTAACCTGATTAACTCCGGGCTGGATCAGATATTCAACCCCCAGATAAGGAGCTAACTATGTCCGCCATGCTGGAAGTAAAGAATCTGATTACCTACTACAAAACCCGGATGGACGAGAAGATCTGTTCCGTGGACGATGTGTCTTTTGTCCTGGAGGACGGGAAATCCCTGGGGATCGCCGGGGAATCCGGCTGCGGAAAATCCACGCTGGCCATGAGCGTCATGGGCTATTATTTCCCGCCCCTGTACTACCAGTCGGGCAGCATCGTTATCGACGGGAAGGATATTACCTCCCTAAGTCCCGATGTGATCCGGCGGACCGTGCTGGGAACCGACATTGCCTACATTCCCCAGGCGGCCATGAACGCCCTGAACCCTACCCGAAAGATCATGCGGTTTATCGAGGATGTGTTGAAGGCCCACGGCTCCGCCCTGTCTAAACAGGAGATGCGGGACCTGGCGGAAGACCGTTTCAGCATCCTTAACCTGCCCGCCAAGGTGCTGGACCAGTACGCGGTGGAGCTGTCCGGGGGGATGAAGCAGCGGACCGTCATCGCCATATCAACAATACTAAGCCCCAAGGTGCTGATAGCCGACGAGCCTTCTTCCGCCCTGGACGTGTCTTCCCAGAAGATCGTAATAAGGCTGCTTCACGATTTAATGGACAAGGGATTTGTCCGGTCCATGCTGTTTATTACCCACGAGTTACCCCTGCTGTTCAACGTTACCGATGACATCATGGTGATGTACGCGGGGGAGATTGTGGAGCGGGGAGCGGCGAAGGAGATGGTCTTTGACCCGCTGATGCCCTATTCAAAGGGATTAATGAACTCAATCATCGTGCCGGAAGAAGGAACCCGGGGCCATGTGCTGCAGGCCATACCGGGAGCGCCCCCTAACCTGAAAATCCGGCCCGAAGGCTGCCGTTTTTCCGAGCGCTGTCAGTACCGGGAGGTCTGCAAGGGTCCGCTGGAGAATAAGGCTGCGGGGCAGGGAAGAATCTACCGCTGCCGGATGGGAGAGGGGAAACTCCGGGATCTGTACCGGGGACAGGAGGAACAGGTGAAGAAGTTCCCCCTGGTTTCTCATACATTTGTGGATGAGAAAATAGCCGCCGCTGTGGGAACGAAGGGGGCAGAGCATGAATGATACGGCAAAGGACAACAGAAAAAACATAGGCGAAGTTTTCCTGAGCGCAAAGGGCTTGTGCCGGGACTTCGGGTCCGGGAAGAGCAAGACCGTGGCGGTAAACAATGTGGACTTTGAGTTCCGCCGGGGAGAAATTATTTCGATTGTGGGGGAAAGCGGGAGCGGCAAAACCACCCTGGCAAAGATGGTGCTGGGGCTTTTAAGCTCCTCGGCGGGGGAGATTATCTTTGAAGGGAAACCCCGCGACATTTCCACCCAAAGCAAACGCCGCCTGTACTGGCAGAATATTCAGGCCATATTCCAGGACCCCTTTTCCACCTACAACATCTTTAACAAGGTGGACGAGGTGCTGATGGACTGTATCCGCTTGAAAAGCGGACGCTTGCAAAGCGGACGCTTGCAGGGGGGGGGAAATTTAAGCAAAGAAGAAAAATTTGAACGGATGAAGGACGCCTGTAGTTTCGTGAATTTGAAATTTGAGGAACTGTCCAACAAGTACCCCTTTGAATTGTCCGGCGGCCAGATGCAGCGGCTGATGATCGCCCGGATCTTCATGCTTAAACCCAAGCTGCTTATCGCCGATGAGCCTACCTCGATGATAGATGCCTGTTCCCGGGCGACAATCCTGGACATGATGTTGAAGCTGCGGGACGAGATAGACATGACGATTGTGTTTATTACCCACGACATAGGCTTGGCCTATTACATTTCCGACACGGTGTACATCATGGAACATGGGGTCATCGTGGAGCAGGGAACGGCGGACCAGGCGATACTTCACCCCACATCGGATTACACCAAGCGGCTTTTAGGGGACGTGCCCAAGATCTACGAACCCTGGGACTTTAGAGCCGGTTAGGCGGGTAGAAGGGGCGGACTATTTCCTCAACATCCATGACGCAGGGTTTCCCCGGCAAGGTTTTGATTCTGTTTACCCTGCCCGTCATGGCAGGGGATTTTTTTCGCCTCTTTTATTCGATGGCGGACGCCATTATTGTCGGCCAGACTCTGGGCCCGGAGTCCCTGGCGGCTATTGGTTGTACTACCCCCCTTCTCTCTTTTGTTTTTGGATTTACCGTAGGATTAACGGCGGGTTTTTCCATAGTTTTTGCCCAGCGTTTCGGCGCGGGGGACGAGAAGGGCCTGCGTCTTAGTTTTACGGTGAGCCTGTTGCTCTGCGCCGCCGCGGCGGTCCTGCTTTTGGCGCTGTGCCTGCCCCTGGTCAGGCCCGTTCTGGTTTTGCTTAACACCCCGGCGGAGATTCTGGATAACGCCGCGGCTTATATGTCTATTCTTATGTGGGGCGTCCCCGTTGCCCTGGTGGATTATCTCCTGTCCAACAGCATCCGTTCCCTGGGGGATTCAAAAACCCCCCTCTATTTTCAGGTGGCCGCCTCCCTGGTGAACATTGTCCTGGATTACGGCTTTATTTTGATCTTCCATTGGGGTGTGGCGGGGGCGGCCGTAGCCACGGTTATCGCCAACTTCTGCGTCGCCCTGCTGTGTGCCGTTCATATCATCCGCCGGTACCCGCAGTTGCTGCCCTCCCGGGAGGTATTCCGGGGTTTCTCCGGGAAGCTGTTCCCGGAGGCCGGGACGCTGCTGCCCCTGGGCCTTTCTATGGGCCTCCAGCGTTCCATCGTGGAAATTGGCAATATCCTGGTCCAGGGAGCCATGAACGGCCTGGGGGCCCTGTCCATAGCGGCGGTGGCGGCGGGCCAGCGGGTCCGGCAGTTAAACATGCTGCCCCTGTTTGCCCTTAGCATATCGGTGTCGGTTTTTACGGCCCAGAACTACGGAGCGGGAAAGACGAAGCGGATCTACTCCGGCATCTGCCAGGCCGGCCTTATCTCCCTGGGCTTCTGCGCCCTTATGGCCCTGATTAATTTTTCGTCGGGCCCTTTCCTGGTTTCCCTGTTCCTGAAGGATTCCCCGGAAGCGGCGGCCCTGTCGGTCAGGTATATCCGGTACATCGGGGCCGCCCTGTCCTTCCTGGGCCTTATGCTGATCTTCCGCAGCGCCATGCAGGGCATGGGAAAAAACATTTCCCCCACCGTTTGCAGCGTCATGGAAACGGTTATGAGCGTAGTTACCGCTTTTTTCCTGGTCCCCCGTTTTGGTTTTACCGGAATCTGCCTGGCAAACCCCCTGTCGTGGATCGCCTCCGGAATACCCCTCTACATCGCCTTTGCGTGGTTTATCCGGCAACAGCGGCGCGGATCAGCATTACGTCCCCAAAGCCGAACCGCTTAGCCGCCCGGTCCGCCAGGGCCTTGACCGGCCGGGGGGCCGCTCCCGCCGCAAGCCCGCCCCAGGTACGGACTCGCTGTACCCGGAAGCCCTCCTGCCGGAGGAGCCGGGACAGGGTGCTTACCGAAAACAGGTACAGGTGGTCAAAGATTGCCGATCTCCAGCGTCCCCGGAACAGCCGGGCCTGGAAACCCGCGATATTCGGTGTAGTTACCAGAAAATAGCCCCCCGGGGCCAGTATCCGGCGGACTTCCGCTGTAAATCCTGCCGGGTCGTTCAGGTGTTCGATCAAATGGGAGGCCAGAACCAGGTTGAAGGATCCCGGCGGGAATTTGCACGCCTCCAGGGGGAGGCTCCGCACGTCCAGGGATCGTTCCCGCCGGGCGTATTCCGCGGAGGGGGAAATTTCCACCCCCGTACAGTTCCAGCCCCGGTCCCGGAGTTTTTCCAGGAGGGCGCCGGTGGCGCAGCCTATGTCCAGCGCCCGGGGCGTCCGGCCGCGTAGTTCCGCCTCAATTTCCGGGAAGCCCGCGTCATCAAGGGCCAGCTCCTGGAGCCGGAGAAAGGATGCCTCGTTGCCAAGTTCGTAGGAAAGGTAATCTTTCCCGTACACCGTTTGGTAGCGGTCTTCTACGGCGGATTTTTCCGGCTGGGGGTTCATCTGAACCAGGCCGCAGTCCGTACAGCGGACGTAGGAAAAACCTTCGCAGGACAGCCGCTGCCTGAATGACGTTCCCCCGCAGAGGGCGCAGGGAATAATTTTCCTGTTTTCCGCCTGTACCGGGGTGGACCAGGTTTTGACCGCCCGGTTCCCGCCGGAACGGGGCACTACTCTACCTCCAGACGCCTTACGGAACTGCTTTCGTTGCCCCATACGTCCCGGGCAATCAGTTCAAGGGTCGTCTGCCCCCTGGTGAACCAGGCCTCCCCCAAATCGAAGGCCGGGTAGGGCGCGTACACCACGGAAACCGGCGCGGGGATGTTGCGGTTTAACAGCAGCGTACCGTTCCTGGCGGAATAGGTTTCAAAACTAAGGGACCCCACTTCAATACCGTTGAGGGAGGCCGCAAGCCGGTGGGGGGCAAGCCGGACGGCGGAGGTCCGGGATAGGGTGTCCACTGCGGTAACAATAATCGAGTAGAGCCCCTGGCTGATTCTTGTTTGGCCGGGGGGGATGATTCGTCCGTCGGAACTTCGCAGTTGGATCTGCTGAATCTGCGGGGGGCTGTCGTCATCCAGGGGGGCGATGATCAGGGAAGGATTTACCCAGCGGCGTTCCCGGCGGTCAAAGAGGGCAAAATAAAACCCCTTTAAATTCGTCCAGCCGGAACTGCCGCTGGAAGCGACGGCCTCCCCCCGCCGGGCCTGTACCGGCGGTTTCCCTTCGCCGGGGTCTTCAAAACGGCCGTAGATGCCCTGGATTCCGTCCCCGTGATCCAGGGCGGCCCAGAAACCCAGGGGGGAGGGGAGCCGGGAGGCCGGTTCTTCCTGGCCCCGGTAAAAGACCAGTTCCCCGTTATCCGCCGCCAATACCGGGCTGTCCGCCTGGAAGACGGTTCCCAAGGCCGGCCGGCCCTGTTCGTTCAAACCGAAATTGGCCTGTATCTGGCCGCCGGGCCAATCCATCGCCCGGAGGGAGAGACAAAACGCCATACCCAAAAAAACAACGGCCTTTGCTTTTTTCATGCTTTTACCTTTTCCCCAGTTCAAAGGCCGCCAGGGCGTTTCCGCCCCCCAGGTAAAGCCGCGGGCCGGAGCGGCGAAAAAACACATGATCGCTGCGGAAGGGAACCCGCAGGATGATGGTTCCGGGCAGTTTGATACCCACCAGTTCCTTTTGCCGTCCCTGGGTGCTGATTACAAAAAAAATATTTCCGCTGCCTTCGGTATCCAGCGCAAGAACCGTACCTTCCAGGGGGATGGTCCGGTTTGCCCGGTTCCGCAGATCGTAGATGCCGATGCCTTCCTGCCGTTCAAAAATTATCCGGTCATCGTTGTCAATAAAGGAAATATGTACCGGACGCCTGAAGCCGTCGTCCAGAAATTCATGGTAGACGACCCTGAATTCGCCCCGTCCGGGATCGCCGTAACGTTCCAGAAGCAGAAACCGCTGATCGTCGATGCCGGAAACGATTCCCAGCCGGCTGCCGTCCCGGGAGATGGCGCAACCCAGGATTACCGGGATGCGGGAACCGCCGGGGGGAAAGTAGAAAAACTGTTTTCCCTCCGGGTTTAGGATCTCTACCGCCCCGTCCAGCGATCCGGTAAGGATAAAGCCCGCCGCCCCGTCGATGCAGGTAAGGGGGGCGGCAAAATCGTAGGACCACAGGGGCTTCCCCTCATCGTCCAGTGAGATAAGGGTGTTCATCTCCTTCCCGATCAGAAAGAGCCGCCCGTCCAGGTACAGCGGATAACCTTGCGCCGCGCCGGTTTCGTCAATGCTGAAGAGCGGGCTTCCCGCATTGTCCAGAATTTCTATCTGTTCCGGCATGTCATCGTATTCCGCCCAGTAGGGAACGGACAGAAAGAGGTTCCGGTCTTTGACCCGGTTGATAGGCAGGGCTCCCCAGGCGTCCACATAACCGAAACGATCCCCCAACTGGAACGGTACGGGGCTTTCCCCGTCCGGAACGCCGGCGGATTCCGGCCCGGCAAGGGGCATCGAATAGCCGGATTCCAGGGAACTAAGCCACTGGGGAACCATGATGGTTTCCTGCGGGATAGGGCGGGCCGCCGCAAACATATACACCACAAACAGGAACAGAGTTCCCGCAAGCCAGTATTTCCGCCCCTGTTTTGCCAATATTTCCCCCGTCTCCGTTTTCCGGTCTGCCGCGGTTCCAAAATTTGACATTTTGGAACTGTTCTGTATTATAGGTGTTTATGAACATTGATGACAAGCAAATGGATCGCCTTTTTGATCTGGCCTGCCGGGCGGCGGAGGCGGCGTATGCTCCCTATTCCCGGTTCCGGGTAGGGGCGGCCCTGCTGGGAGAGGACGGCCGTGTTTTTACCGGCTGCAATGTGGAAAACCGTTCCTTCGGCCTTACCGTCTGTGCCGAACGGAACGCCGTATTCCAGGCCGTTGCCCAGGGCTGCCGCTCTTTTGCGGCCCTGGCCATTGCCGCGCCGGACAGCAGCGATCCGGTGGGGCCCTGCGGGGCCTGCCGCCAGGTTCTGAGCGAGTTTATGGGCCCCGGTGCGCCGGTGCGCTTCGGCGTCAGGGGAATCCCCCCGGTGGACACTACCCTGGGGGAGCTTTTGCCCTTCGATTCGCTCCACGATCTGGCGGGGGGATCCGGTTAGGGCGGATACATCCGGCGCCGTTTGTTGGAAAATATTGCGGCCGATTGACATTCTTTTACATTTTGTGCATGGTTTATTTAATGTTAAGCGATGATATCCTGACTCTTGAGGAAGTCGCCAATTATCTGCGGGTTTCCGAGCGTACTGTTTACGAATGGGCCCAGAAGGGGGAGATTCCGGCGGGCAAGATTGGCATGGTGTGGCGTTTTAAGAAACCGGAAATTGAGCGCTGGGTAAATGAGCGGCTTATGGACAAGCGCCTTTCCCCCCCGGTTTCCGCAGTACCGGTGCCCCACATCCTTTCCCCGGACCGGATCGTCTTTCTTAACTTTTCGTCCAAGCTGGACGTCTTGGCTGCGCTCTGCGAAAACCTGGCGGCGTCCCCCCAGATAAAAAACCGCCAGGAACTGCTTACGGAAATTCTAAAGCGGGATGAACTGATGAGTACCGCCATCGGCCGGGGGATCGCCATTCCCCACGTGCGGCTTTCTTCGGTAACCGATCTGGTAGTTTCCGTGGGGATAAGCCGGACGGATATTGCCGATTTTCAGACCCTGGACGATGAGCCGGTGCGGCTGGTCATCATGATCGC
>JAIRXT010000226.1 GCA_031268125.1 Treponema sp.
GTTCAATAAAAAGGTTGTTGAACAAGTCCATTGCCGTCAAGCATCAAATTCCTGTACGGTTATTGCCGGTATTACCGATAATTAGAAGTGTATGAACAAACGTATTAACCTGCAGGATAATATTTTTGTCTTGAGCAGCCGGCTCAAAATGCTGCGGGATATCCTGATTTTGGACACCGATCCGGCGATTTTTATGGAAAAAACCATGGAAGACACGAATTTTATTGATCAGGCCCTGGAGACCCTGTTAGGGCACCTGCGGACCCACAATCGTATCTTCGAGCGGGACGAGGCCCTGGATTACCTTTCCGGCCTGGAATGGGATTTTTCCCGGTTTTTGGGAGAATTTTCCACCGGCAGCGGGAACATAAGCGCCGCTTCGTATCCGGCGCTGCTGGAACGAATCCAACTGCTGCGGAACCGCAGCGCCGAAAGGCTTAAAGAAATCAATGCGGACCGGCAGGTTGCCTCGTCTTCTTCCGTAGAAAACACCGTAAGTTCCGATGAACTCAACGAACTCCTCAAGGATTTTTAGGCTCCCGGGCCTTTCCGCCTTATGAGGGTTTCGGGAGGCGCTCTGAGGGGACGCACCGTAAAGATTCCGCCGGGAACTATCAGACCCAGCATGGACCGGATGCGCGAATCGGTCTTTGCCGCCGTGGGAGACCTGGAGGGGGCTTCCTTCCTGGATATTTTCAGCGGTACGGGGATCATTGCCCTGGAAGCGGCTTCCCGGGGGGCCCGGTACATCGAGGCGGTGGAAAAAGACCCCCGGAAACGGGACACGCTGATAGGCAATGTGTCCATCTCCCCCGTCCGCATTCACTGCCGTTTTATGGCCGCGGAACTCTACATACGGCGGACAAAGCGGAATTTCGATTATATCTTCTGCGATCCCCCTTTCCCCTACCGCTTCAAATGGGAGTTGATACGCGACATCGCCGCCTCCGCCCTGGTCCGGGAAGGCACGCTGATCATGATGCAGCGCCCCCGTGAAGATTTTTTTGACGGGGATATTGCTTTCATTCGAAAATTAAAGAAGCGGGAATTCGGCCGCTCGGTGGTGGAATTCCTTCAGGTACACAAAAACGGAGAAATAAATGTGGAGAAACATTGACATTATGGTATTATTTTTTTGACAATATCAGGATATGATGTTATTATTAAAAGCTGATAGCGGTACAATTGGATGAATTATAAAAAAGCATTTGAGAACTTCAACGATGAAAATTTCCTTGTAAAAACCACCGCCAAGCTGGACGGCGCCGTTAAGGTTTCTCTAAACCGTAAGGGAAACGCCCTTTACAATCAGGGCGACATAGAGGGGGCCCGGCGTATATTTATAACCACCGGTTATTCCGACGGCCTGCGCCGGATTGGGGATTATTACAAATCCCAGGGCCGGATGCTGGATGCCCTTAAAATGTACTGGATAGCCCCGGATCATACCAAATCGGAAACGATTATAATACAACTTTCAGAAATAATCAGAAAACTTATGAACGAAGGAGAGGATATTCCCGATGACTGAAACAAACGAGGCGGAGCTTCACAACGGAGAGTTCCACGACGGCTCCCCGAAGGACCCTTTGGCGAGGACTCAGGAGATCAGCGAAATTTCCGATCTTTCCAAACAGGGATACCAGATGCTCAAAGAAAACAGAATTACTGAGGCTATGGAGCGTTTTAACCGGATACTCGAAGTGGACGATAACAACAACTATGCCCTGGTCGGCATGGGGGACGCTGCCCGCAAAAGGGGGGGCTTCCGGGAGGCGGTAAACTACTACCAGCGCTGTTTAACCCATCATCCGGGGAATAATTACGCCCTTTTCGGCCTGGCGGACTGTTACAAGGCCCTTAACCAATTCCACAAGGCCATAGAAATATGGGAGCAGTACCTTCTCCACGACAATACCAACATTACCGTCCTTACCCGGGTGGCGGACGCTTACCGGAAGATCCGGGATTTTAAACATTCCAAGGCGGTGTACCTTAAGGTGCTGGAAATGGAGGAGCGGAATCCCTATGCCATTATCGGCCTGGGCCACCTGCATTACGATTTTAAGGAATACCGGGAAGCCCTGTTTTACTGGGAAAAGATGTTCGAGTTCAACCATGAAGGGGTGGATATCCGGGTGCTTACCTCCATTGGAAACTGCCACCGGAAGCTGAAAACCTTTGAAGAGGGCATTACCTATTTTGAGACGGCCCTGCGGCGGGAACCCTACAATTTCTACGCCCTCTTCGGCATGGCCGATTGCTACCGGGGCATGAACCAGCAGGAACGTTCCCTGGACTACTGGAACCGTATCCTGGAGCAGGACCCCCGCAACAAGGTAATCCTGACCCGGGCGGGAGACGCCTACCGCCACATGGAAAATTACGAAATGGCGGTGGAATATTACCAGCGGGCCCTGAATATCGAATTCGACACCTACGCGGTGCTCGGTCTGGCGGTGGTGGCCAAGGCCCAGGGACGCTACGCCGAAGCCCAGGAATCTCTGGGCCGGCTGATTCAGCAGGATCCCAAGAACTACCGGCTCTACCTGGAACAGGCGGATTGCTGCCTGAAACGGGGGGAAAAACACCGGGCCCGGGAAACGCTGGAGAGTTTTCAACGTATGGGAATCCGCAGCCAGGCGATTACGGAGATGCTGGAAAAAATTAAAGACTAGCCCATGGACATGCCGGTGCGCAGCCTAAGCGGTTTCTCCGCGGATGAGTTGATTCCCCTGCTCTCACCTCTTCCCCCGTACAAGTGCCGGGAGGTGTTCAAATGGATATCCCGGGGGGTCCGCGGCTTTGAAGACATGACCAGTCTGGGAAAACAGGAGCGGGAGGATCTTACCCGCCGCTTTGTCCTGCGTTCCACAGGCAGGGGCAAAGAACTGGCGGACCCGGACGGGACCGTTAAGCTGCAAATACGCCTGCACGACGCCGTCTCTACGGAAGCGGTACTCCTGACGGACAAAGAAGGCCGTAGTACCGCCTGTATATCCACCCAGGCAGGCTGCCCCGTGGGCTGCGTCTTTTGCAAGACCGGATCGCTGGGATTCCGCCGGAACCTGGAGGCCGGGGAGATGGTGGAGCAGTTTCTCCACATCAGGGAGGCGGGGACCCGTTGGGGAAGGGAAGTTACCCACCTGGTGATCATGGGCATGGGGGAACCCCTGCTCAACCTGGGGGAATTGCGCCGGGCCGTCGGAATTATTACGGATCCCCGGGGGCTGGGGCTTTCCAAACGGCGGATCACGGTATCCACCAGCGGCATCGCCGGGGGTATCCGGGAACTGGCGGATCTTGGGCCCCCGCTGCGACTGGCCTTTTCCCTGACCAGTGCACGGGAGGAACTGCGGAACGCCCTTGTCCCCAGCGGCAGGACCAACCCCCTTCCCCGGATTAAAGAAGCCCTGGGCTATTACCAGGAAAAAACGGGGCGGCGGATCACGCTGGAGGCGGTGCTGCTGGGGGGCATTAACACCGGGGCGGAAGAAGCGGCGGCGTTCCGGGCCTTTGCCCGCGGCCTGGATGCCGTGGTAAACCTTATCCCCTGGAACCCCGTGGAGGGGCTCGGCTTCCGCGGCCGCGCCCTGCGGGAACCGGCCCCCGCCGAAACCGAGGCGTTCGCCCGGCTTCTGGAACAGGGCGGCCTTAAAGTAACCCGCCGCTTCCGCCGGGGCCGGGGCGTTTCGGGGGCCTGCGGGCAGTTGGGAAGCCTCGATTAACAGCAATTTTACTTTTACAAGAGCTTGTCCAAAACTAACCGAGTTTTGGAACAAGCTCAATTTTCGATGGGAAAGACGCCTACAAAATCATTTGGCTTTCCTGCCGGCTGGAAAAATCCGGGGGCCCCCACCCCAGATTCTTTCGTTTTTTGCTTTAGCGAAACCGGCACCCCCTGTTACATTCTTCGGGCGTCTTTTTTCCCCCTTTAAAAAAGTAACCTTAGCTTAAAAGGGGGTTAATCAAGGTAAAAAATGGTCAAATGGTGAACGGTAATGCCGGGTAATACCTGCGGGAACGTCGTCATTTGACCATTTTTTTGTTGGACAGGGGGTCTTTTTCACTAAAAGTAAAATTACTGAACGCTTAAGCGCCCCGCCGTATCAGATACTTCATACGGACCGGCTTCATGTGGTATATTGGACTTGTTGAATGATACAGCGTCCGGTGTATTAAATTTTTTCACGGGGGTAAGGCATGCAGGAAGTTTATGATTTTTTGAAGGGAAAGACGTATTACCTGGCGACCGTTGAAGGCGACCAGCCCAGGGTCCGGCCCTTCGGCACAATCGCTATTTTTGAGGGGAAGCTCTACATCCAGACCGGGAAGAGCAAGGAAGTTTCAAAACAGATAGGGGCCAACCCCAAAATTGAAATTTGCGCCTTTGAAGGCGACACCTGGATCCGGATTCAGGCCCTGGCCGTCGAAGACGGCCGCCGGGAGGCCAAACAGCACATGCTGGACGCGTACCCCAGTTTGAAAAGCAAGTATTCCGCCGAAGACAGCAACACCCAGGTTTTCTATTTGAAGAATGCGGTAGCCGCCTTTTCGGGGTTTACCGGGGAACCACGGATCATTACTTTTTAAGCCCTGCGGGATATTACACAGTATTGCGTCCGGCCCGGCTCGAACGGGCGGCCTACGGATTCGAAGTCCGTTACTCTATCCATCTGAGCTACGGACGCATAAAAAACGACTACAGCCCCTGCAAACATCCGGCCTTGTTTTCGGCGCCGTGTTCCCGCGCCGGATGAAAAACGGGTGGATGACCGGGTTTGAACCGGCGACGGCCAGATCCACAATCTGGAACTCTACCACTGAGCTACATCCACCATAGCGAATAATCCCACTATGACCAAAACCCGGCTTATTGTCAAGCCCCCGGTTTTACATCAGCAATTCCGGCGATGACTTGTCCCCTGTTTAGAAATTATGCTATGCTAAGTTTGTCTATGAGGAAAAGTATAAGAAAGTGTAAATATTTTGAAAAAACATCACCAGGACGGCCAAACTTGGCACGATTTTTGCTGTTTGTTACACGTTCCTTTGGGGGGGGGCCCCCCCCCCCCGGGGGGGGGTGGTGGTGGTTGGGTGTGGGGTGTGGTGTGTGTGGGTGGTTGTGGTTTATTAGGAGAGAGGGGTGGTG
>JAIRXT010000075.1 GCA_031268125.1 Treponema sp.
GGCGAACACTTGCCGCAGGATTCGTCCACACAGAAGTCCATGTAAAACCGGGCCACGTCCACCACGCAGTCGTCCTCGTCCATGACGATCATGCCGCCGGAGCCCATCATGGAGCCCATAGCGGTAAGACTTTCGTAGTCGATGGGGGTGTCCAGGACCGCTTCGGTCAAAATTCCCCCCGAAGGACCGCCGGTCTGGACGCCCTTAAATTTTTTGCCGCCCTTGATGCCCCCGCCGATCTCAAAGATGATCTCCCGCAGGGTGGTACCCATAGGCACTTCCACCAGGCCGGAGTTCTTTATCTTCCCCGTAAGGGCAAAGACCTTGGTTCCCTTGGATTTTTCCGTGCCAATTTTGGCAAGCCAGGCGCCGCCACGGGCGGTTATCACCGGGACGTTGGCCAGGGTTTCCACGTTGTTGATGATGGTGGGCCGCTGCCACAGCCCTTTGTTCGCCGGGAACGGGGGCTTGGGGACCGGCATACCCCGGTTCCCCTCGACGGACTTGATCAGCGCCGTTTCCTCGCCGCAGACAAAGGCCCCGGCCCCCAGCCGGATCTCGATATCAAAATCAAAATCCGAACCCAGGATGCCTTTCCCAAGAATGCCGTAATCCCTGGCCTGGTCCAGGGCCCTGCGGAGCCGCTCGATAGCCAGGGGGTATTCCGCCCGGATATACACAAAGCCCTGGTGGGCCCCGATAGCCTTGCCGGCGGTGATCATCCCCTCGATAACCGAATGGGGGTCCCCTTCGATGGTGGACCGGTCCATATAGGCTCCGGGGTCCCCTTCATCGGCGTTGCAGATCACGTACTTAACGTCCCCCCGGGCCTTCCGGGCCAGGTCCCACTTGAGCCAGGTGGGGAAACCCGCTCCCCCCCTGCCCCGGAGGCCGGAGACCTTCATTTCTTCGATAAGCTGCTCCGGGGTCCAGTCAAACAGGGCCTTCTCCAGGCCCGTATAGCCTTCCCGGGCGATATATTCGTCGATGTTTTCAGGATTGATAACGCCGCAGTTCCGCAGTACCACCCGGAACTGTTTCTGGTAGAAGCCGATGTCCTCTACCGCGAGGGCGGTCTTTTTTTCCGTATCGTCCTTGTAGAGGAGCCGTTTGACCTCCCGGCCTTTGAGGATCTGCTCGGCAATGATCTCCCATGCGTCCTCGGGTTTTACATCGACGTAGAATGATTCTTCCGGAAGTACCTTGACAATGGGGCCCCGCTCACAAAAACCGAAGCAGCCGGTTTTTACGATTTGGACCTGATCCTGGACCCCCTGTTTGGCCGCCTCCGCCACCAGGCGCTCGTAGATCTCGTTGCCCTTGTTGGACTCGCAGGCGGTTCCCCCGCAGGTAAGAATGTAATGACTGTATGGCACGATATACTCCTTACCTAAGAATGTCCACAGCGGGGCGATCCAGAATGTGGTTATCCAGGAGCTGCTTCCCCAGGATATGCTTGGTTACGATTTCATCCGCAACGGCGCCGTCCACTCTGCCGTAAATAACCGCAGGCATGCCCGGCGCCACCACTTCCACGGTGGGTTCCGAATGGCACAACCCCATGCAGCCCGTCTGACGGACCAGTACCTGCTCCACCAGCTTATGTTCGTCCAGGGACCGGATAAAGGCGTCCAGGGTAACTTTTGCCCCCGCGGCGATACCGCAGGTACCCATACCTACGATAACCTGAATTTCCTTGCCCTCGGCGTCCCGTCTGCTCAGATCCGTTTTTTTCGAATCCCGCAGCTTCCTCAGTTCCTCCAACGTCATCTTTGCCATATTTCCTCTCCTCTAATCTTTCAGCAAAGCCGCCTCTTGGGCAGGCCGGTTATTCGTCTTCTTCCAGAGAACGCAGATATTGATCCAGCAGTACCAGCGAACCCGTATCTTCCAGATCCCCCAGGGCCTCAGTCAGTTCAGTTTTGCGGATTTCGTAGCCCCCCCCCCGGCCCCTGCGGGTAATGTGTATTTCCCCGGGACCCCGGAACATCAAAATCGAACGAAACATGCCGGGAATATCCCCTACCGGGGGCATATCGACATTGCCCGCATCAAACCAAGCGCTTACCGTGGTCCCCTTCCCCTTTTCGGACTTGATGTCCCAGCCCCCGCCGCTTTGTTCCGCGGTTTGGATAAGGAAGGGAAGCCCCAGCCCAACCCTGCGGCGGGGGTGCTTGATCCCATCGGTTACAAAGGGATCCATCGCCCGTTTCAGCTCATCCGGGCCCATCCCTTTGCCGTTATCCCGCACGGTAAAACGGAATTCCCCGCCCGGAGTCTCGGAAATTTCCAGTTCCAGCAGGGCGGCCCCGGATTCAGCGCCGTTCTGGGTAATATCGGTAACCAGATCCGCCAGGGTAAAGTGCACTGCTAAAAAACCTCCGGTTTTTTAGCTTGGGAGTTTCCTGCGAAAACTCCATAACCCGGAACCTCCGGTTTTTTAGCCAGTACCTTCGGTTTTTTAGCCGAAACCGCAAGCCCCTTACGCATTCTGGTACTTGGCGATAATCTCCGGGAGCTGATCCTTGGTAAGCTTACCATAGGTATCGTTACCCACCGTCATTACCGGGGCCAGACCGCAGCAGCCCACACAGCGGACCGGATCGATGGAGAAAAGCCCGTCCTCCGTAACGGCATCCGGCGCAATACCCAGGATGCTCCGAGCCTCCTCAATAAGGTCCTGGCCCCCTTTCAGGTAGCAAGCCGTCCCCAGGCATACGGAAATTTTATGTTTGCCGGGTTTGGTGGTTTTGAAAAAGTGGTAAAACGTGATAACTCCGTAGATCCGCGCCAAGGGTATGCCCGTAAGCCGGGACAGTTTTTCCGCCGCCTGGCGGGAAATAAACCCGAATGTCTCCTGAGTCTTATGCAGAATCATGATAAGACTACCGGGTTTTTCCTTCCATTCGTCGATGAAAGAAGTCAGTTCCAGGGGAAAATCCCCCACGTCTGCCGTTGCCATGAAACCCCCCATTCGTCATATAAAAAACAATATACCGTTATTCTATAACCAGACAGAGTTTTAGGCAATCAGTACTGAGCCCAGCAATTTTACTTTTACAAAATTTTCGATGGAAAAGACGCCTATAAAATCACCGGGGGTCCTGCCGGCTGGAAAAATCCGGGGCCCCCACCCCAGATTCTTTCCACCGGCACCCCCTGTTACATTCTTCGGGCGTCTTTTCTCCCCCTAAAAAAACTAACTTTGCCTAACAAGGGGGTTAATCAAGGTAAAAGATGGTCAAATGGTGAACGGTAATTCCGGGTAATACCTGCGGGAACGTCGTCATTTGGCCATTTTTCGGTTGAACGTTCTCATTTTTCTAACATGAG